>JAYENH010000857.1:0-7705 GCA_034721995.1 Bacteroidota bacterium | reverse complement strand
TACAATAATGGGCATGAACAGCATGAACCATTTCGATATCTTTATCAGATACAAACGGGGTATGTTCGACAAATAGCTCCCGGACATTTTTGTTATGTTGTTATTTTAAATCTGTGGACAATTATTTAAAAAATCATTTTTATTTTAAATCTGAGAATCTGTGGCAAATATCCACTTCCGGCTTGTCAGGGTTAGACAATCCCGAATTTTGCAACCAACTCTTTCAACTCATCAATTTGCGAATCGGTCAAACCCTCGGGCTTAAAGCCTGCACTGTGGCACATAAACCAAATTTTTACAGATTTGGTAACAATATCGATCTTGTCGAAAGTGTCGCCAATGGTTTCGCCTTTTGCAAAAATCCCGTGTTTTTCCCACAAAACCACATCGTAATCCTGCATTTTCTCAATGGTTTTGTCGGCAATTTCCTGGCTACCCGGCAAGGCGTAAGGAACAAAGCCAACACCAGCCGGAATAAAAACCATGGCCTCGGGGTGCATTCCCCAAACAACCCGGTTTACCTGTTCCTGCGTGTTTATTGATGCCGAATGTGTAAAAGCAATTAGTTCGCTTGCGTGGGTGTGCAGGATAACTTTTTCGCTTCCGTTGTTCAGCAATATCTGATTATGTAAAGCCAGGTGGGTCGGCAATTCCGATGTCGGCATTATTTTTTCCTCTGCCCCGCTTCCCTCAAACCTTAGTTTATACGATTGCCCATTATTCATAATCCTGATGAAAACCGAATGACGCAAGGGCTTGTTTGCAATATCGCGCATCCGGCTGCCGGTTCCGGTAATAAAATAAATTTGTCCCTCTAAGCGGGGCATTGCAACTTCCAAATCGAAAACCGGTAGATTTTTGTTGTCAAACAAATCTTTAT
The DNA here is from genome assembly GCA_034721995.1 of Bacteroidota bacterium. Taxonomy (GTDB): domain Bacteria; phylum Bacteroidota; class Bacteroidia; order Bacteroidales; family M50B96; genus JAIOYV01. The sequence goes on along the minus strand of JAYENH010000857.1, from coordinate 6,825 downwards.
CAACAAGATGGTTTATGTTGATGCTTATGTTTCCTGCATTTTTCTCGGCCCATCCACGTTGCCACAAATATCCGGCTATTTCGGCCACCTCGTTTATTATTGATTTAAGCTCCGGTGTTTGGTCTGTAATATTCATTGAATCTAAATTAATATTAGTATGGTTCAAAAATAGAACAATAGGATAACCGATTTTTAAATTTATTCAAAAAACGAATAATAGTTTTGTGTGTGAACTATTTTGAATTCACTGCCATGATAAGTATTAAGAAAATCCTTTGGTTCTTTATGCTTTGCCTGTGGATTATATTTGAATTCAAAAGCATTCAATTTCCCTCCACTCTCTTCTATTAAGTCTATTTCTTTTGGACAACTCTTTTTTAAGTCTAAAATATTCTTTTTTCAATTCCATTGCTTTTTCAATCTCTTTCATTGGTGTTTTCTGTGATTTTTTTTGGAAACCATTAAAAACAATAATTAGTTTCCCTTTGTCAAAGCAGCAAAAAGCCCGATAAATGTTTGATTGATATTCAACTCGAATACATATTGAAATTTTGATTTCACATTATTGTCAGAGTTTTATAAAAATCAACAAAGTATTCTTTATTAAAAATGATTTCTCTATTCATGCTATAAAGTTATCATAAATGATAACATATTCAGAATTTATTTTCTAAAAGTTTTCTATTAATTGATGGTTTTCCCTGGGGTTTTTATGCCCCCTTAACCGGAAGTTTTAGGAAAATGTCAAAAATACTAATATTCTCCACAAAAAGTTCAAGGCAAAGTGTGTGATTGATTCCAGAAGGTGCAAGACCTTTATGGGCGGGCTAACTACCCGAACCATTAGCAAGTCGCAAGCTTACTTGCCGTGAGGCATAAACTGAAGGAAGCGAGACTGTCTCGCCTTCAGGCGAGAGTACTGACGAACAGAACTAAGCGAAGCAAATCACAGCCTGCCCCGTTTTATCGGGAAATTCCAATAATGAAAACCACAGTAACAATAAAACGATTACAGATTAAAGGCTATGTTTCATTCCTCCAACAACTTTCAAAAGTCCGAATGGTAATGCCAGAGATTCAACTTAAATTATCTTTTATCTAATGAACCGCTTCCGATTATTGTCGGGAAGGCCCGTTCGTACGGTAGTCCCGACCTATCGGTACGGGATAAATGTGAGAGGCGCACTGGCGGTCAAATGACCGTCAGCCGTCTACTCGATTGCCAATAGTACTTTTCTAAATATCTAATAATAATCTTAAATGACCTCCAAATCCTTCTCTAATAATCCTCATTAGAGTAGATAATCTAATATCACTTGCGTTATTTTCAATCCGAGAAATATAGTTTTTAGTAGTGCCTACTTTCTCTGCAAGTTCTTGTTGTGTCATATGTTGTTTTTTTCGAGCTTCTTGTAATAAAACTCCAATTTTAAAAGATTCAAATCCTTCCTCGTATTTTTCACGAGTTGAAGTCCCTACTTTTCCATACTTATTATCTAAGTGGTCGTCCCAAGATGTCAAATTAATATTTTCATTTTTTTTCATAATATTCTTGTTTTAACCGTTCAGCCTTTTTTATTTCTTTTTTGGGTGTCTTCTGTGTCTTTTTTTGAAATCCACTTAATAATATTACTAAGTTACCTTCGTCAAAGAAGCAGAATACACGATAGATATTGTTTCCAACTTGAATTCGTATTTCAAACAATCCATCTGTACCTGTTAAATGATCGAAATACTTTTTAGGAACAATTCTCAAATTTCTTACTAATCCAATTACCCAATCAATTTTCTCTTGAATCTTGAGTGTTTGTGCATTATAAAAATCCCAAAAATGATTTTCATAAACATCAATATTTCTTTTAAATTCTTCCAATCAAGTCTATTTAAATTGTATCACGATACAAAGTTACCCAATTGGACAACCAAAACCAAATTTTTGTAGAATATTTTTGCTATGCGACCGTATTATTGGCAACTCGTAGATATTTACTATACACTTACAAATATTTCGCCTTTCGGCATTGTACTTTGTTGTGGTGTGCGTGTGTTTGTAAAATATCTTAATTGACTTGTTACCATAGTCTTGTTATAAGCTTTTTGCAAATATATGAATTATTTTAAACATAAAATCCATCGAGTGGATTAACATATATTACAATCAATTACGCAAAGCTAATTACTTTCAATTGACAGGGTAGTAAATTAAAACCTATCAAAAATCCCTAACCCGAACAGGGCAAAATCGTATTTTATTGGATCGTAGGGGTCGAACCGCCTGAGCTTGTTGCTGATTTCAATCACGGCTTTCCAATCGTTTTGTTTGCGTGTTAACAGTTTGAGTTTTCGGCCAACATTTCCTGTGTGTACATCTAAGGGGAGAAACAAAGCATCCATCGAAATTTTGTTCCATAAGCCAAAATGCACCCCTCGCCCATCGTGCCTTACCATCCACATCAAAAACATATTCAACCGCTTTGCCGATGAGTTTTTTAAGATGTTGGCCAAATGTTTTTGTGAACGGACAAGGTGATCGGTTTCGAGAAATATTTTTCTGAAATAAATTAGTGCTGCTTCAACAGAATGGTTTTCAGCAAAAGCCGATGAAAAAACATTCTCTAAACCTCCATGATTTCTGTAAATATTCTGAAGCGAACGGATATAAAATTTGCAATCTTCGGCATTAAAAGTGCGGTGTACAAAATTATTAAATACTTCAAGATCGCTGCTACCTGCATTCATGATAAAATCAAAAGGCCTGTTATCCATTAATGCCATCAGGCGAAAAGCATTTTTAATTATCGACTTGCGCTGCCCCCAGGCAATTGTGGCCGACAAAAAAGCAGATATCTCAATATCTTCTTTTTCAGAAAAAGAATGAGGTATCTGAATAGGATCGCTTTCGATAAATTCCGGGCGGTTATACTGGAAATATTTCTCGTCTAATAAATCTTTAAGTTCTTTTGTATTCATAATTGGAAATTTGCATGTTATGTGAAATGCGATGAGCAATTTTTTCAACAGGGGAAATTGTTAAATTGTTAAATTGCTAAACTGTTAATCAACCTTTGAACCCTGAACCTTTGAACCCGATAGCTATCAGCGAATTTATAGGACATGTTAATTTTTGAATTCTTGTCATATATTTATGTTTATCAGACTATTAAAATTAATATGACTAATATAAAAAATGACGATTACAATCTTTGTGAATTTTTTGTGCCTTTGTGGTTTAGTGGCAATTACGATTTCAGCCACAAAGACTCTAAAACACAAAGTTACACAAAGCCGCCATATTGAATTGTATCCATTATTTTATAAGCTACTGATAATACGATACATAAAAATGCTAAACACAAATGATAATCCTTATAAATTCGCTGATAGCTATCGGTTCTGACCCCTTAAAAAAATGAGCCACACCGCAGCATGGCTCATTTTTTATTAAACATCGGGGATCAAGCTTACTCTCTCGCTCCATCTCTCCATCTCTCCGTCTCTCCGTCTCTCCGTCTCTCTCTCGCTCTCTCTCTCGCCCTCTCGCTCCCTCGCTCCCTAGCTTTCTACTTCTTCGGAATATTTTTCAGTGTCTCCAAAAGGAAGGCATAAAACTTCTCAACAGTTTCGATGTTCACTTTTTCGTCGGGCGAATGTGGAAAACGGATTGTTGGCCCAAACGAGATCATATCCCAGTTTGGATAAACACCACCAAGCAAGCCACATTCTAATCCGGCATGGATACCTTTAATCTCAGGAATTTTCCCAAATTTATTATTGTACACATCCTGCATAGTTTTCAATATTGCCGAATCCATGTTTGGTTTCCAACCCGGATAATCACCTGCAAAACCAACTTTTGCACCGGCAAGTGTAAACATCGATTCAATGCGGCTGGCAAGCGAATCTTTTGAAGAATCGACCGAGCTTCGGATTAAACAAGCCACTTTTACTGTTCCGGCTTCCGATTTTACAATTGCAAGATTGGTTGAAGTTTCAACCAGGCCTTCCATAGAATTGCTCATGCGGATAACCCCGTTCGGACAGGCAAAAATAGCATTGGTAAGTTTTGATTGGGTGTCTTCGTCCATTAATTTTGCAGGCATATTACTGTCTTCAATTTTAATAAACATATTTGGCTCAGTAGCCGATAATTCAGCTTTTACTATTGCTTCGTAATCAGCCATTGTCTTTTTAAAATCTTCTACATTTCCTTCAGGTATAACAATTTCGGCAAATGCTTCACGAGGGATTGCATTACGCAGGCTTCCCCCATCAATTTCGGCCAATCGAACGCCCTGCTTTTTGGCTGCCTCTTTCATTAAACGGAACAGTAGTAAATTAGCATTGCCACGACCCAATGGGATATCTAATCCTGAATGTCCGCCTTTTAAACCGGCTACGGTTAATTTAAAAGCTTTCATCCCGGCAGGAACATCAACATTGTCAAAATTAAAAGTGATGTTTGCATCAACACCCCCTGCGCATCCAACATACAATTCGCCTTCGTCTTCCGAATCCATATTGATTAATATGTCGCCGTCGAAAATTCCGGGTTTCAAGCCAAAAGCACCTGTCATTCCGGTTTCTTCATCAGCAGTAAATAATGCTTCGATGGGGCCGTGTGAAATATCTGCCGACTCTAAAACAGCCATTGCAGCAGCTACTCCCATGCCATTGTCGGCACCCAGGGTTGTTCCGTTAGCAGTTACCCAGTCGCCATCTACGAAAGCCTCAATTGGGTCTTTTTCAAAATCGTGGTCTTTATCGCTGTTTTTCTGAGGGACCATATCTAAATGTCCTTGCAAAATCACACCTTTACGATTTTCCATTCCGGCAGTAGCTGGCTTTTTTATTATCACATTTCCGATTTCATCCTTTATGGTTTCCAGGCCAAGTTTATTACCAAAACCTACCATAAAATCCTGTATCATGTCCTCATGTTTCGATGGACGCGGGATTTGTAAAAGGCTGTTAAAATGTTTCCAAAGTTCTTTGGGTTCGAGATTTACAATTTCGTTGCTCATATTTTTTATAATTAAAATGTTAATAATTTTAAGCGATAAAAGTACGGGAAATTTTCAGAAATAAAAATGGGGGGGCGATGGCAAAATGCTTAATTGGCTCAGTGGTTAAATGGCTCATGATACAGGCTTTTAATTCGGGGGCATATATCGTAAAACAAGGCACGACTTGTCTCTACATTGCTAAAAAAACCTTCTTTATTCTCAACAAAATAAAAGTTTAGCCTGATTCAAAAAGTCGATATTTTCGTGCAATCACTACTTTTCAATCAATCAATAATAAATCATCAATACTAAAGTTACTACTTTTTGCTAGAAATTAAAGAAATCCCTACTTTTGGGAGCATTGTAAAAACATAAAATTAAACAGATGAAAAACATAATTAGCTTATTCCGTTCGACATTTATTTGTCTTCTTATTTTTGCAACATTTTCGGTTTCTGCACAAACCGGTAAATTGCTTTCGCAAAAAAGTTTCAAGGCAGATAAAAAAATCATTGCCGAATTAAACAATACCAACCCCGGTGCTAACTATACCGATACTTTTGCTTTGGCAGAAATGAGCAGGATAAAATACAAAAGCGATGGTTACAGTATCGACGCTTACCTTATCAGGCCAACAAAAGAAGGCAAATACCCTTGCCTGGTTTATAACCGCGATGGCTGGGAAAACACAGGAGCCTTAACTGATATTTTTGTAGCGGAAAATTTGCATAAGATTGCCCGTTGGGGTTATGTTGTTGTAGCATCGCAATACCGTGGTACAGCTGGCAGCGATGGCGATGACGAATTTGGTGGCGAGGATGTAAACGATGTGGTAAACCTTATTGAGCTTTTGGGCAAAATCCCTGAGGCTGATACTACACGGATTGGCATGTATGGCCGAAACCGTGGCGGCATGATGACCTTTCTTGCTTTATCTCAAACAAAAAGGATAGATGCTGCAATTGTAAGTTCACCTATCTCAAATATATTTGTTTACATAGCCGAAAATGTTGAAATGTACGATGTTCTTGAACGCCTGATACCGGATTACCCGGCCAATAGGGTAAAACCACTAAAGAAACGCTCGTTAGTTTTTTGGGGCCATAAACCATGCAAAAAAACACCTATACTGATTTTGCAAGGTAGTTGCGACAAGTATATACATCCGATACAAAGTATGAATTGTTTCGAGGAGTTGTTTAAGGAATTGCATCCTGCAAGGCTCGTGATACTTGAAGGAGCCGATAACGAATTATTGCCACTGCGCAACGAAGCCGATGAAATGATAAAGAGCTGGTTAAATAAATATGTGCGCAACGAAGAAGATTTCCCTGAAATTATCGATCTTACAAGATAATTCTTTGATTGATTACTTATTATTGATTACTTATTATTGATTACTGATTATTGATTAGTATGAAACAGCCATGATAAATCTTTAGCTTACACGAGTATGATTAATTTTTCGTGCTTTCGTGTTTTATTGGTAAAAAAAATGCCAACCACGAAAGCACAAAAACACGAAATCCCACAAAAGAAAAAGAAAAATAATTTTAGTGATAATTTAGAGCTTTCGTGTTTTAGTGGTAAATCTAAACAGATGAAACATCCATACTAAAGAATTATAACACACAGGAGGATGATTAAAAAAATCTTTGCGACTTCGCGGCTTTGCGAGAAATATAATTTAAACACATGAAACATCCATGGCAATAAATTTTGGCACACAGGAGCATGATTATGGTAGTGCGCAAACTTACTACCTTTGTTGAAAAAAACAACAATGGAAAAAGAAACAGACAAAATAGAATTTGAACAGGTA
>JAYENH010000856.1:0-1695 GCA_034721995.1 Bacteroidota bacterium | reverse complement strand
GTGGCAGTCAGGCTTTTTCGATGATAATTTCCGGTGATATTAGCCATACGGTTGCGCCAGTTGCCGATTTTTATGCCGATAACACCAGCCCTGCCGATAATGTTCCGGTACTTTTTACCGATGCTTCGGCGAATATCCCCACAATCTGGAGCTGGAGTTTTTCTCCATCTACAATAAATTATGCGAATGGTACTTCAGCAACATCACAAAATCCAGAGGTAGAATTTACAGCAAACGGTACTTATGAAGTAAGCCTGTATGCCCAAAATGCTTATGGAAACGATGCAGAAACCAAAACAGGATACATTACAGTAACCGATGCTCCTTCGGGGTATTGCGAAGCATATTCTACTCATCCTTATGGCAATATCAGCCGGGTCCAGTTTGGATCGATAGATAAAACTTCTGGTTATACAAATGTTGGAGGTGCCGATCCAAACGACAAATATTACGAGGACCACACCGCCTATTCAACCGATGTTACTTTAGCCGGAAATTATAATATTACTGTTACTTCACCAAACACCGATGTCGGGCTCGATCTCGGTATCTGGATTGATTGGAATCGCGATGGTGATTTCGAAGACACAGGCGAAGAAGAACTTTGTGGTATTGATAATGGTGGTGAAGGAACATTTAGTATTTTAGTTCCTGCCAATGCAAAATTAGGAAACACAAGGATGAGGTTACGAACAAAATATCATGGAGCAGTATGTAACAGTTGTGGTGCCACATTAAATGGTGAAGTCGAAGATTACACTGTTAGGGTTGTAGCCACCTGGACAGGAATTACCAGCGATTGGGCAACATCAACAAACTGGAACCATGGAGAAATTCCTACTTCTTGCCATCATCTTGTTATTCCTACAGCACCTTCGGGAGGGAATTTTCCTGATATTTCGAGTGCAACCGACGGCGAATGCAATGACCTTAAAATTGAATCATCAGCAAATATTTCGATTTTTGGCAGCCTGACTGTAAGTGGAACTTTAACTAACGATGCAGGAAATTCGGGAATTGTTGTAGAATCCGATGCATCAGCAACAGGCTCGCTTATTCAGTCGACAAGTTTGGTAGATGCTACAATCGAACGATATCTTACTCAAACTGATTATCATTACATTTCAGCTCCGGTGAGCAACCAAAATATCAGTACGGAGTTTGTTAATACTGGCTCAAATCCATTACCCACAACAATCGATTTTTATAAATTCGACGAACCTAATAACCTTTGGAGGAATATCAAGGATGGTTCGGGTGATTTGAATACCGGTTTTGAAACCCAGTTTGTTGTGAACCGTGGTTATGTTTATGCCAACAGCAATGCGGTCTACACCAAAAATTTTACCGGTGAGTTGAATTATGCTGGCCAAACCCTTAACCTTGACCGTACAACAGGAACCGGTAGTGAAGGCTGTAACTTGGTTGGCAACCCTTTTCCGGCCAGCCTGGCTGCCAACAACAATGCTGATGCCGACAATAATTTCCTGAAAGATAATGCTTTGGTTTTAGACGATTCTTACGAAGCCATTTACTATTGGGATAGTAACGATTATATTTCGATCAATCAGGCCAGTGCTGCAAGCTATATCAGCCCAATACAAGGGTTCTTTGTAAAGGCCGCCACAAATGGGGCACAGCTTGAATTCAACACAGAAATACAAAAACACGGTTCAGCAACATTCTACAAATCGG
>JAYENH010000855.1:0-1696 GCA_034721995.1 Bacteroidota bacterium | reverse complement strand
TGATAACCTATTTTTCAGAATTGATTCCATTTCTGAAATCAGATAAAGCATGGAAAGTGAAATACTGGCAAAATATGTTTGATGCGGTTGCTGTTGGTATGACGTTTATTAAACAACATGTAAACAGTACGCAGTCAATTCGAGAACTGTTTTGGAGGAAACGAGTATGAGAAAAACTACCCAAAAACAGTTCCCGAAATCCCGAACATATTACACACCACAGCGTAAATGTTCAGTCTGTAGAAGAAAGATAGAGATGGGAGACTTATGCTATTACTGTAGGAAGCGACGAACATCATAAGTATCCCAAGAACAAGTTCCAATCTGCGATTGGAACTTCGACCACTTGTGTTGTGGTCGTAAAGAATTAGAAGCCCCCCTTCGTCGGTTGTTCACTCCGCAAAAAACCCTTGCAAAAATAAAATAGATGACTATTTTACGAGTAGAATTGTTTTAATAACAATTCTACTTTCGACAACCAGTAACTGGTTGCGAAGCAAGGGTATTGTAGCTTCGGTCACTGCCCGACTACGCCCCCTTTTTTCGACCACATACCTTACCTGTTTCTTGTGCATTTGATTGTTGCGAGGAACAGCCTAAAAGCAAAACAGGTAAGGAACCGGATGTGGTCTCAACTTCATCAAAAAACATGGATGTTTTTAGAATCGGGTCTTGTCCCAATCAAGGATTCGTTACGATGGGACTGCGACCAAAGCGGGCGTAGTCGGGCAGCTCGAATTGCCAACCGCTCAGCCTTCGCCTGCGGCTCGGCTTCTCGGGGCAAGCGTCCCCTCATCCTTCGGGGACTTTCGGCGCCGACGAAGGGGGGCTTAAATAAGGAGTCTCGCTTTGCGAGGACACAAAGAAAAAACAAAAATGAAGAACCCGACCCGAAAAAAACAACTATCACGATATTACCCCAAAAAGGGAGCTTTCCCTAAAATAGTGATTCGTGAGCGTGATCGCACAATCATGAAATTAATTTATGAACACCGTTTTTTGAATACCAATCTTATTTGGTATCTCTTAAAAACTGAAATTCCTGAGAATCAGGATTATAATGTAGGCAAAGACGGCAAAAAACGTCCGACAAAATATGGTTTTGGCACAAAAGCTCTTTATAAGAGATTACAACAATTATTTCATGAGCGTTATCTTGAACGGCATTTACTAACTGATGAGCCTGTCGGGCGGGGTTATGGAAGCCCAAAAGCAATTTATGGTTTGGGATTAAAGAGTGCTCCGATAATTGCCGAAATCGCTGGAATCTCTCCGCAGGATGTTAGAAATATAGTTCTTTCAAACAAAGTTAAATCTCCATTCTTGAGACATGCGTTAGAAATTGCCATTTTCAGGGTAGCTCTTGAACTTGCCTGCCAAGCGACTGATGATAAAATTAGAGTTCTTTTTTGGGAGCAAGGTCAAAGGCTTCAAGATTCTGTTTTCGGGAAAAATGAAAAAAACAGAGAGGAGCGTTTCTCTGTTTTCCCAGATGCCTTTTTCGGAATTGAAGTTGAAGGCAAAGGCAAGGCTCATTACTTTTTGGAAGTTGATAGGGGAACTATGCCGATTATTGCTTCCAAAAATCGCTCTGATATTCGTAAAAAAATATTTGGATATTATTATTATCGTAAATCAGGGAAATGTGCAACACGTTATGCCTATCGGAATCTTCCAGATGGTAAAGTTTCAGAGT
>JAYENH010000854.1:0-7715 GCA_034721995.1 Bacteroidota bacterium | reverse complement strand
TCCATTCGTTGTTGCCGCCAATATTGTATGTTTCGCCATTTTTACCCGCATGGTAAATTTTGTCGATTGCCGATGCATGATCTTTTACATACAACCAATCGCGGATATTTTCGCCTTTTCCATAAATCGGGATAGGCTTATTGTTTTTGATGTTATTGATTGCAAGTGGGATTAACTTTTCGGGGAATTGGTTAGGCCCGTAATTGTTTGAGCAATTAGAGATAACAATTGGTAATTTAAAGGTATGAAAATATGCCCTTACTAAATGATCGGAACTTGCTTTCGAAGCTGAATAGGGGCTGCGAGGATCGTAAGCTGTTGTTTCAACAAAAAAACCTGTTTCGCCAAGTGATCCGTAAACCTCATCGGTAGAAATATGATAAAAAAGTTTGCCTTCCATTTTATCTTTCCAGCTATGGCGGGCAGAATTTAACAGGTTCATTGTGCCAAGTATATTGGTTTGGATAAATTCCAGCGGGTTGGCAATCGACCTGTCGACATGCGATTCGGCTGCCAGATGCACTATGCCATCAAATTGATAATCTTCAAAAAGTTTATTAATGAAATCCGTATCACAGATATCTCCTTTCACAAACTTGTAATTCTCTTTTTGGTCAATGTCGCTAAGGTTTTCCAGGTTTCCTGCATAAGTCAAAGTATCGAGGTTTACTATTTTGTAATCGGGATATTTGTTTACAAATAGCCTTACTACATGCGATCCGATAAATCCGGCTCCTCCGGTAATTAAAATTGTTTTATTCATAATATTTAATTTTTAAATTATTATAACGATGGTTTATTTTATATTGTCAAATAATGATAGTTGAATATGCTTTTTCCTTTTAAAAAGGGTTCGATTAATTATTGAGTCTTCAGTATTTTTTAATGTATAATTATCACTCATGTTTCCTTTCGTATTTACAGGAATAGCTCCTTTTTGGATCAAAATATTATTAGCATTTTTTTCTGAACTCATAGGTGTCCTGACAAAAATATTTCTTCCTTTTCGCAATCCATCTACAACGCCTGACCATGTCCCGCCTTTTTCGCTTGATTCTGCAACATAAATTTCTTTGGCTAAACCATAAATGATTGGATTTCGTGCCATTGCGAGTTGTACGCTCCAGGGGGCTTTTGGGTGGAAAGTGCTAAGTACAAGAACATCTCCATCAACAATTTGCTTGTAATACTTTTTGTATCCCGATTTGAAAGTAGTAATACCTTGTGGCAAAACAATTATACTTTGTCCTTTGTATTTAATTGCAGAATCTAATGCTTGCTTGTCCACCCCTTTTGCAAAACCGCTTACAACAACCTTGTAATTTTTACTTGCAATTTTTGCAACATTATCAGCAAATTCCAGAGAAATATCTTCAGCTTTTCGGGAACCAACAATTGCAATAGAATTTTCTTTCATTATTTGCTTATTCCCTTTTGTGTAAATCACAGGTGGAGAATATGCACGTTTTAAATTGTTTTTAATTACGGGAGAGTAATCAGGAGATGTTATCGGAATAATATCATATCCCTGTTCAATTAAATCTTCAACAAGAAAAGAGTAATTTGGGAGATCGTTTTTCGCATTATTTAATAGTTCAATTTCTTTTTCATTTAAAGAAAATAAATTTTGCCAATCGGATTTTTTACAATGAAAAAAGTCAATAATATTTTGTTTTTCTTCAAAAAATCGAACTATTAGCTCATTTTTCCTAGCTGTTTTCATGCGTGGAATATGTGCTAATGCAATCCAATATGCGTATTCTTGTTTCAACCTATTCATATTTAATATCTCCTCCAACAGTTTTTGCTATAACTAATGGAACAATTATTTCAATGGTTTCCCATTGTTCATCATAAAAGTTATCAAATCCGAAGATTCTTTTTAATTTTATTTCCGCTTCTGTTCTATTCACCCCGGGATGCTTTTGTTATTGCATATTATTAGTATTTAGTATTGAAATGTTAGTATTTTGGATTATTCGTATCTCAGATCTTTTATTTCTCGCCTCTAATCTTTTTCTCCCATTTCCAGGCCGAGACAAGAGTTTCGTCTAAAGTTTTTTCGGCTTTCCATCCAAGTTCGTCGTTGGCAAAGCGTGTGTCAGCATAAACCGCCGTTACATCACCGGCACGTCGGGCCACTACTTTATAATTGAGTTTTTGTCCTGTCGATCGTTCAAAACTTTCTATTACTTCAAATACCGAAGCTCCACGTCCGGTGCCGAGATTGAAATATTCAAAATTCTTTTTGTTTTTGTTTTCCATCAATCGGGCAATGGCAATAACGTGCGCTTTGGCCAGATCGACAACATTAATATAATCGCGAACAGCCGTTCCGTCAGGTGTATCGTAATCATCGCCAAATACCCTCAATTGTTCACGAAGGCCATAAGCTGTCTGGGTAATAAATGGAACCAGATTATTGGGAACTCCCAGTGGCAGCTCGCCAATAAATGCTGTAGGATGGGCACCAATCGGGTTAAAGTAGCGAAGGGCAATGGTTTTTAGCGCGGGGTTCGATGCAATTGTATCCTGAATAATTTCTTCTGATATTTGTTTAGTGTTACCGTAAGGCGAATTTGCCTTTTGGATTGGGGCATCTTCGGTAACAGGCAATTTTTCGGGCTGGCCATAAACCGTGCAGCTTGATGAAAAAACCAGGTTGGGAACATCAAATTTCTTCATGCAATCCAGCAAATTCATTAGTGTAATAAGATTGTTGCGATAGTACATCAAAGGTTTGGCTACCGATTCGCCAACTGCCTTGTATGCAGCAAAATGAATTATAGCATTAATATTCGGGTATTTTTGAAAGAATGCTTCAGTTTTATCCCGATCAATCAAATCGAATTGCTCGAATGTTGGCCTTATACCTGAAATTTTTTCGATGCCATCTAACACATCCAATTGCGAGTTCGACAAGTTATCAACTATAACTACATCATAACCTACGTTTTGCAGTTCTACAACAGTGTGCGAACCAATATAACCGGTACCGCCGGTTACCAATACTTGCTTTTTCATATTTCTGATTTTTTATTCTTTTGATGTGCTTACGCAATTATTCTCAATGAGTTTCTGCAAAAATATAGAAAAACACTGAACACTAAATATTGAATTTCTTATTTCCCAATAATATCCTGCAAAACCGGTTTTAAACCGGCAAAGAAAAACTCAATTGCAATAACCATCACTATCAAACCCATTAGGCGTAACATAATCTTATTTCCTGTTTCGCCAAGGAATTTCATGATCCTGCTTGCTCCGACCAAAACAATCCAGGTAATAAAAATGATAATGAAAATTACACCTATCAATACAAAATGCTGCTGAATATTAACGGCATCGTCCCAAAAAACGATGGCATTAGTTATGGCTCCCGGTCCGCACATTATTGGGATAGCAAGTGGAGTTATGGAAATATCAGTAACATAACCGGCTTCTTCCTCGGGTGTAATTTTTACTCTTGAGAGCCTCGCCTGCAACATTTCATATCCTAACATAAAAAAGATAATTCCACCCACCATTCTCAAGCTGTCGACAGTAATCGAAAAGAAATTAAAAATCAACTGACCGGCCAGGGCAAACAGAATGAGTATTACAAAAGCTGTAAGTGAGGCTTTAAAAGCAACTAATTTTCGCTGCTTCTGGCTAAGAGTAGTGGTCATAGACATAAACACCGGCATAATGCCCAGTGGATTGATAAGTGAAAAAAAACTGGCAAATGCTTTGAGCCCGTATTCAAGAATTTCGTTCATAATTTATAGTATTCGGTTTTTCAAAAAGGGTTTGTAGGCTGTAAATTTCTGGGCTTAATTAAACACTGGAGTAGCGGAGTAATGGCGGATTGGAAGGTAAATATATTAAGCATCCCTAAATTCCCATCTTATTCTTTCTTGCAATAGTTTACATCCCAATCCGAATTACTTTGTGTTTTATTTTGAATAGATGATGCTAACTTCAATAAGCCATGTTTTTGTTTTTCCTTTCAATCATTAAATTTAAAAGTTTGCTATTTTGACACTCCATCACTCCAATGCTCCATTCCTCTATCCTATGCGCTTGCAACTTCCATTTTCCTGTCTACTTTTTTAACAAGTCCCTGAAGTACTTTGCCGGGGCCTACTTCGGTAAAAATGTTCGCTCCATCTGCAATCATATTTTTAACTGTCTGTGTCCAGCGGACAGGAGAAGTTAACTGGGCAATCAGGTTTTGTTTTATTTCTTCGGGATTGACCGATGGCTTTGCATTTACATTTTGATAAACCGGACAAATAGGTTTACTGAAATTGGTTGAGTTAATGGCTTCGGCTAATTCAACTTTGGCAGGATTCATTAATGGAGAATGAAAAGCACCACCAACAGTGAGTTTTATAGCTCTTTTGTGTCCCAGTTCGGCAAGTTTCTCTATTGCCATATCAATTCCCTTAAACGAGCCGGAAATAACAATTTGCCCGGTACTATTGTAATTTGCAGGCACAACGACTTCTTCAATTTCGCTGCAAACTTTTTCAACAATTTCATCATCAACTTTTAGGATTGCTGCCATGGTCGATGGTTCGGCTTCGCAGGCTTTTTGCATTGCCTGTGCTCGTTTCGATACAAGCACAAGGCCATCCTCGAACGACAATGCATTATTTGCTACAAGAGCCGAAAATTCGCCAAGAGAATGACCTGCAACCATTTCTGGTTTAAAATCATCATCCAGGGTTTTGGCAAGAATAACCGAGTGGAGAAAAATTGCCGGTTGGGTAACCTTTGTTTGTTTAAGGTCTTCAACGGTTCCGTCGAACATTAAATCAGTAATCCTGAAACCAAGAATTTCATTTGCTTTTTCGAATAGGTCTTTTGCCAATTCCGAATTTTCATATAAATCTTTGCCCATTCCTACAAACTGGGCTCCCTGTCCGGGAAAAACATAAGCTTTCATAATCAAGTTTTTAAATTCGCTGCAAAAATAGGAAAAAAGTAGGAGGGTGTCAGGTAAGGGTGCACAACATTTTTTTCAATATTCAAATTCCCTAAGCATTATCAATTGTTCGGTAAACATAGCATGGAAGAGAACAAAAGGAAAGTTATGGAGGTTTGTGAAAATACTTTAGTTTGTTTACCAAATAGTTTTAAGATATACTTTTGTTGTTGTTTTTTGTATTTCTACTTTTGCATTTCTGAATTTACATAATTTGAGAAGATTGATACTGTGATTTATCCAAATAATTTTGAATCGAAAATAGGCTTCGACAGGATTAGGCAAATGTTGAGCGATAATTGTTTGAGCGAACTTGGAAGGCAAAAGGTTTCCGCTATCCGTTTCTCATCTTCAATTTCGAACATATCTAAGCTTACCGGCCAGGCAAACGAATTTTACAAAATATTAAAAGGTGACTACGAGTTCCCCATCGATTTTTATTTTGATCTTATACCACACTTGAAAAAAATTAAAATTGAAGGAAGCTATCTCGAGCTTGCTGAATTGTTTGATTTCAAGCGTTCGCTCGAATCAATTTTTTTGGTGTACAGGTTTCTGAAAAAGTTAGAAGAAGATGAATTCCCATTTCTGACAGATTTAGTAAAAACCCTTGTGCTTCATCCAATGTTGTTAGAGAAAATAGATATGGTTTTGTCGAAGAACGGTAAAATCCGCGATAACGCATCTCCTGGTTTAAAGCAGGTAAGGTCTGATCTTTTTTCGAAACAATCGGCAGTAACAAACCGGATGAATACCATATTAAAACAAGCGCAGCAGAATGGCCTGGTAAATAAGGACACAACTCTAACAATTCGGAATGAGCGTCTTGTGATTCCAATTGAAGCTTCGAAAAAGCGTAGTATTAAAGGATTTATTCACGATGAATCGGCCACAGGAAAAACCTCTTTTATCGAGCCTGCCGAGATATTCGAAACCAACAATGAAATCCGCGAGCTTGAATATGCCGAACAGCGCGAAGTTTTGAAAGTATTACTGGAAATCAGCAAATTTATCAGGCCTTATGTTGATGATCTTATGCAGGCATATAATTTTCTTGGTATCATTGATTTTATCAGGGCAAAGGCAAAACTTACAATCAGCCTGGGAGCAGTTAGGCCGACAATAGCAAATGAAGCTTTGATAGATTGGAAAAACACGCGACATCCTTTGTTGTTCCTGCATTTCAGAAAAGAAAAGAAAAAAGTTGTGCAATTGTCGATTGAACTGAACAAAGAAAACAGGCTTTTGCTTATTTCCGGCCCTAACGCAGGTGGGAAATCGGTTTGCCTTAAAACAGTGGGCCTGGTGCAATATATGTTTCAATGTGGCTTACCAGTGCCTATGCACGAAAGTTCGAAGATTGGTATATTCAAAAAAATATTTATTGACATTGGTGATGAACAATCTATTGATAACGATTTGAGTACATACAGTTCGCATCTTTTAAACATGAAGAATTTTCTGAAGAATTCAGATTCGGAAAGTCTTATTTTGATTGATGAATTTGGTACAGGGACAGAACCATTGCTTGGAGGGGCCTTGGCCGAATCTATTCTCAATAAATTAAACATAAGTGCAAGTTTTGGAGTAGTTACTACACATTATACAAACCTCAAACATTTTGCTGCTCAAACAAAAGGAATAATAAATGGGGCAATGTTGTTCGATCAAAACCGTATGGAGCCATTGTTCCAGTTGCAGATTGGCAATCCGGGAAGTTCGTTTGCTTTCGAGATTGCACGAAAAATAGGCTTGCCCGATGAAATTCTTAAATCAGCAGAAGATAAAATTGGCAAGGAGCATGTTGGCTTAGACAAACTTTTAAAGGAGGTTGTTCGCGATAAACGTTACTGGGAAACAAAACGTAAAAAAATCAGACAGGAGGAAAAACGGTTAGATAGAATACTCGAAGACCTCGAGGAAGAGTTTAAAAAATCAAAAAAAGAGAGAAAATTAATTATCAAAGAGGCCGGCGAAGAAGCCAAACAGCTTTTGTCGGGTTCGAATAAAATGATAGAGAATACAATCCGCATTATTCGCGAAAACCAGGCAGAGCGTGAAAATACAAGAATAGCAAGGCAGGAATTAGATCAATTTAAAGAAAAATTTGAGAAAGAATTAAACGACAAAGAAAAATCGCTTGGGCAAAAACTCGATGATTTTCAGAAGAAAGAAAAAGCAATCAGGAAAAAATACCCGAAAAAAATTGAAAACGAGGCAGATGAAGAAGAACGCTTACGGAATATCAAAAATACTTTAACAATTGGCGATAAAGTTATTTTGAAGGATTCGGAAACAGCGGGCGAAATTGTTGACATGAACGAGAAGGAATTTATCGTGGCTTTTGGTAACCTGATGACCAGTATTTCAAAAAATAGGATTGAGAAAATATCGAACAATCAATATCGTGAGATTACACGGGGGCAGGAAAGAACGAGCGTAAGCCTCGGTTTAAACCTGAACGCGAAACGCATGAATTTTAAAAACTCAATTGATTTACGGGGCAAACGTGTTGATGAAGCAATGCCTATAGTATATGAGTTTATTGACGATTGTATTACCCTCGACGAAAATGAAGTAAAAATACTTCACGGTACAGGAAATGGTGTCCTGCGTCGGTATATCAGGGAATATTTACGCACAGTCGATCTTGGTAGCTGGTTTGGCGACGAGCACATCGAATTTGGTGGTGCAGGAATTACGGTGGTGCGGTTTTAGGTATAGTTACGCTGTCATTTGTTTTTTG
>JAYENH010000853.1:0-1697 GCA_034721995.1 Bacteroidota bacterium | reverse complement strand
TTGAGAATTTGCCTCCGGAAATGAAGTATGAAGATATTGCGCAGATCGCCATGAAGATGATTGGTCCGGAAAACGTACCGCAACGGATGGTGGAATCGCTAAAACTTGTCGGTAAAGAGTTGGCGGGTCACCCGCAACTGGCACTTGCTTCTTTTCTTGGCGGCGCGATTATGGCATACACAATAAAACGAATTGCGCTGGATAAAAAATTATCGTCAGAGCGTTTATATATTCAGTTTGAAAAATTATTGTAAATAGTATGACAGGTCTTATTTTTACAATTATCTCCGTATTTAGCACCATTGCCCTGGCGGTTATTTTATTGCTCAACAATAGGAAATCCGTCATTCATATTATGTTATTTATTTTCTCGCTGGGATTTGCCGGAGCAATCGGATCGAACTACTTGACGGCATATTTTACTGAGACCAACCAAGTGTTGATTTGGATTCGGATGACGATATTTTTTGCATCAATATTAACGCCTCCGTTTTACATCTTCATAAAAAACTTTCCTGAACGAAGGTTGGTGGTGTCCCTCAGGGAAGTCGTCCTCATTATTGCACTTACTTTAGTTAGTATGCTTTTGGCCATAAGCTCTTGGATGTTTACGAACGTAGATATTATTGACGGTAATATTGTTGCCAGCCAAGGACCCGCCTTTTTCTATTTTATCGCTGTATTCATGTACTACCTTGTTTGCTCGATTATTCTGCTGATAAAAAAGATTCGGAAGATGGCAGGTGTGCAAAAAGCGCAACTGCGCTATATTTTTGCTGGGCTGATAATAAGTTTCAGCTTTATTTTGTTTTTTAACGTAGTGATGACCTTGATTTTCAAAAATTCTAGTCTAATTACACTAACTAATGTCGCGCCGTTAATTTTTATTGGTACGGTCGGGTACGCCATCATCAAACACCGTCTCATGGACATCCGCATTATCGTTCGTAAAAGTCTAGTATATTTTAGTGCTTTAGTTACGGTTATGCTCATAAGTCTTGGTTTAATGATGCTTAATATAAAAATTTTCCAAAATACAATTCCAGCCATGGTTTCCGGACCGCTAGTTTTGCTTATCGGCGTTATTGTGTTTAATCCTCTTAAAAAGAAGTTTGAAAAAATAGCCAATAAATATTTTTTTACCTCATTATATAACTACCAAGCCACCCTTGAAGAATTAGGCAAAAAACTCACCTATACAATTAACCTTTCGGAAATAGTTGATTCCATTATTATCACCATTAAAAACACTATGCATCTTGATCGGGTCGGTGTCTTATTATATGACAAACATTCGTCAAATTATAAAATATATCGAACAGAAGGATTTACTGAATCAAATGGCATTTCCCTGGTCAGGAATAATTTTCTAACTAATCATTTGATGCAAACCAGACAATCCATCTTATATCAGGAACTAGAGTTGCTGCAGAATAACGATAATGGCGATAAAGCTGAAATAGCCAAACTCAAAACTAATATGCAACGCATTGAAGCCCATATTTGTTTGCCCTTGCTGGTAAAAAACAAGCTTATTGGCATTATTGTTCTGGGTCAAAAAATCACCAAAGATGCCTATACCAAAGAAGATTTACATATTCTTGAGGCTGTGTCCAACCAAGCCTCTGTGGCCATAGAAAATGCCAAGTTATATGATGAAGTGCAAGACTTTAACAAAAATCTTAAAAGCAAGGTTG
>JAYENH010000852.1:0-1703 GCA_034721995.1 Bacteroidota bacterium | reverse complement strand
GGTACGAACCATCGCTCGACTCTATATATAGTTATATGGAATATGAAAAAGACAAAGGATACAATTATTCATTCCTGTTTTTCGATTATATCCATAAATTTAATGAGGATGGGCATGAGATTGTTTGGTCTGGTTTTTTCAGAAATAGCAATAGTCACGAAAATTTTACCGATAAAGGTTTCCTTCCAAATAATGTACAAAGTTCAAGTATTATTGATGAAGAAAATAGCAGGGAGCTTTATAAGAGATTGAAATTTGATTACACTCTTCCTTTATCTGAAAATATTATTATTGAAGCAGGCTACAAGATACGCTCATCGCGGGAAGATGAAAGCTATGGTTTTGAGTATTTTGATTATATGAATAATAACACTCCATTAGTTTACGATAATAGTTCTGACTATTCGCAAATCAACCAAGCTGTTTATTCCACTTTTGCTTCGCAGTGGAAAGGTATAAAATACAAAGCCGGGCTACGTGGCGAACATACGCTTTGGGAAATGAAAAACGAGAAAGACCCGGGAAATCCTACCAAAATAAAGCAATTCGATTGGTTTCCAAGCATCCATATTTCATATAGGTTTAAAGGAGGCCACAGTTTATCGGGGAGTTATAGTAAACGTATACACCGCCCGGCAAGTAATTATCTGGAGCCTTTCGAGTCGTACTCGAATTATTATACTAAACGCATTGGCAACCCGGCTTTAGAACCCGAATATATCGATTCGTATGAGTTAAATTACAGAAAACGTTATAAGCGTTCGTCCTTTTCATTTGAAACTTATTTAAAGAAAACAAGGAATAAAATCGAAACCTATAAAAAATATTTAGACGAAAAACGAATTATTTATTCGGTGCATAATGTAGGGCACGATCTTACTTTTGGGGCAGAAACAGCTTTTATGATAGATTTATTCGACTGGTGGGATTTTACTACTTATTCCCAGGCGTATTATTATAGGGTGGAAACCGACAACAATAACGAATTCCGGGAAACACGAAAGATAAATCTCTATTTGAAAAACAGTTTCACTATCCTTAAAAAAACTCATTTACAATTCGATGCAATTTACAATGGGGGCAGCATAACATCGCAACGCGAAATAAAGCCAAGTTATTTAGTTTCAGGATCGCTACGTCGTAGTTTTTTCGATAAAAACCTCAGTCTTACTTTTAAAATGAAAGATATTTTTAAAACAGTAAAACTTGAAGTTTTATCAACAGGACCTTCATTTAGTTCCGAAACCCATTTAACAAGGTATGCACCATATTATACATTATCGCTAACCTATCGGATAAAGAAACTGAAAAAGCGTAAAGAACACGATGAAGAAAACGAGCGCGTGGTGAATGATTTTAAAAATGTAATTTACGGTTACCCACTCAGACTAAAAGTATTCGCGATATAGTTCACAAGTAAAATTTTCCTTTTCAGTCATAAAAATTCTTTGCGGTTCTCTGCATTATAGCTGTTACGCAAAGGTTCGCAAAGTTTAATTATTAACAGCTTTAAATTACTTTTAATTTGGACTTCGTAAACAACACAAATTCAACGTGTTGAAAAATCAAAATTGCATGTTTTATTTGCATTTATTTCCATACATCATTATGTTGTAGTATATTATGCGACATTTTACATTATTGATTATCATACTGCCTTGGGTTTTTTCAAATTCTTTTGGGTAGCGACAGTCAATAGAATA
>JAYENH010000851.1:0-1706 GCA_034721995.1 Bacteroidota bacterium | reverse complement strand
GAAAATTTCCAACAATACCGACATCATAATACTGGGGATGCACGCCCGTATCGACAACCCCGAATTATTAAAAGCACAGGAGCTTGGCCTGGATATTTATTCTTTTCCCGAATACTTGTACGAAAACTGCAAAGACAAAACCCGCGTTGTAATTGGTGGTAGCCACGGAAAAACAACAATAACTTCGATGGTGATGCACGTTTTGAAATTCTTTGCTTACGATTTCGATTACATGGTTGGTGCTCAAATCGAAGGTTTCGATAAAATGGTAAAATTAAGCCACAGTGCAAAAATTGCAATCTTCGAAGGCGATGAGTACCTATCGTCGCCAATCGACCGGAGACCAAAATTTCATCTGTACAAACCACATATTGCTGCAATAAGTGGCATTGCCTGGGACCATATTAATGTGTTCCCTACTTTCGGAAATTATGTCGATCAGTTTAAAATATTTACTGATAAAATCGAAGAATACGGAAAACTGTATTATTATAAAAATGATGAGCATATTCAGAAAATATGCAAATCGGTACGAAATGATATTGAAAAAACTGCCTATAAAAAACATGATAGCATAATTATAGATGGCATCACATTCTTGATTCATGAAGGAAGAAAATGGCCAATAAAAGTTTTTGGCAAACATAATTTAGAGAATATCAGCCTGGCAAAATTGATTTGCCTGCAACTCGGTATTTCCGATGAAGGGTTTTACAAGGCCATCGGACAATTTAACGGTGCTGCCAAACGACTTCAACTTTTAAAAGCAAATGCCCATTCACGGATTTATCTCGATTTTGCCCACTCGCCCTCAAAACTCAAAGCCACAACTTCGGCGGTGAAGGAGCAATTCCCCGCACGTGAATTAGTTGCGTGCATGGAGCTGCATACTTTCAGTTCGCTAACGGGCGATTTTTTGGAGCAATACAAACACAGCATGGAAAAAGCAGACAGGGCTGTGGTGTATTTCGACAAATACAGTTTACAGCATAAAAAACTAAAAGACATTAGCCCCGAACAAGTCAAAGATGCTTTTGGCGGTAACAATGTAGAAGTGATAAATGATGCCACTGTTTTCCGCGAATTCATTTCTTCCTTGAAACTCGAAAACAAAACTTTGCTTTTAATGAGCTCAGGTAATTTTTCGGGTATTAATTTTAAGGAACTGGCCGAACAACTAATACCTGAGAAATAGTGAAAACATCAACATCAATTTCGGAAAAACAAGCTCTCGAAAAACTGATGCAATTGTGTGGCCGGCAGGAAAAATGCAAAGCCGATATTCGCCAAAAACTCAGGCAATGGCACATAAGGGATGAAGTAGCAGAGAAAATCATTAATCAACTTGAAAAGGAAAACTTTATTGATGAAACCCGTTTTGCTTTGGCTTTTTGCCGCGACAAAGTACTGTTTAACAAATGGGGCAAAATAAAAATCGGCTATAATTTAAAGATGAAGGGAATTTCGGAGACCAACATTTCAAATTCCTTTTCGGAAATAAACGAAAAGGAATATCTTGCAATGATCAGGAAAGAAATTCTTGAGAAAACCCGGAACACAAAAGCAAAATCGGACTGGGAACGAAAAGGCAAAATAATGCAGTTTGCCCAATCGAGAGGTTACGAAAGCGATATAGTTGCTGATATCCTGGATGGGATTTAGTGAATCTTATTTGTGCATTTGTGCAAATTCTTTTAACAGTCTTT
>JAYENH010000850.1:0-1706 GCA_034721995.1 Bacteroidota bacterium | reverse complement strand
ATCAATTTTGAATTTCTTAATAAATGCATATAACTGGTCTTTCAATTTTGTTTTGACCGCATAAATTTTTTGGGTAACGGCTCGTTTGCGGATCTGGACGCCAAAGGTACTCCGGTATATTTTCCTGATTTCAGGGTTCTTGAAATGGGCTTTGGGAACGACATGGGAATGTTCCGGCGAGCGGTCGCATTCACCTGCAAAATAGTAGCAGGTAAATCCCATGTTTCTAAAAATTATCTCCCATTTGGCCGTTTCCAGAGAAACTCCGTCGGTACCTGCCAGGCGTGTGGCAATAAATCCGACATTGTGTTCCCGGCCGCAGGTTTTGCAATAGGCCATTTTTACTCCTTATTGTGATCGTCAAAACAAAAAACGCATATTTTGTATTCGTAACCGTTCACGGCTGTCGGTTCACAGTTTTCCAATAACTATGCACAAATTGAAGCATTTTTAATACTAAATTAAGCGATCAGCAGTTCGCTTTTAGCAATTAGAACAATAATTTCGATATATTGTCAAAGGTCATCATTTCACCCAATGGGTGAAAATCGCATTACTGGTAAACTCCTGAAATATAGGAGCTAACCGCTAATTGCTAAGAGCTCATCGCTAATCATAGGTGATATTGATTTCAAATCGGTATTTTTTCACATAAAAACCGACAACTGTAAACTGTAGACGGGTACCTTTATTTTATCATTACCGTATTTGTGCAGAACTTCGGTCAGCTTGTTGCGGTTTATCAGATGAATTTACTGGCGGGATTTAAGGGCTCGCGCAGGTAAACGTAGACTCCGAAAATAACTTAACACTTTAAGCGCCGATACATCCTGCCTGGCTGCGTTGCGAAAGCCCGGAATATACTTGATATTCCTGTGCTTTCGCGCCTTGCCGGCCAGGCGCCTCAACACTTGAAATTGCCAACTTATTTTTGTGCGAACCCTCATTCCGGCACTATTTAAGCAGATAAGCACCAAGTTTGTCAAAATGTTCGATATTGGCAAATTCCACACCGATAAATTTTTTTTCTACATTTCGTACAATTACAGATTTTTTTATCGACGATCGGTCCCGATCATCCAGATTGAATTCCACGCGCAGGCGATCACCGAAATTAAAATCCCGTGTCATATTTAACCGAATTTTCAGGCCGCTACGTGAGATATTGATTACCGTCATGAGGCCCCGGTCATCTCTATCCTCATGGATATAGATTCCCGGCAGGTTGGTTTTTTTATAACTATATGCTCCGGGCAGATTAGTGCTCTTGCGGTAGAATTTTCTTCTTTCCAGCATCACTGTATAAGAATGCCCGCAATCACACTGACATTTCAGCATGGCAATGTTATCTGTTTCTTTATTATCTGACGGGTTTATGGTTTTGTTTTTATGACATTGGGGGCAAATTACAGTTACGCTACTGTTCCCGTTGATATATACTTTTTGAGTCATTGCTTTACGTTGAATATTTCGTTAGGGTTCGCACAAAATAAGTGGGAAGTTTTAAGTGTTGATGCGCTTCAAATGTTAAGTTATTTTAGGAGTATAGGCTTAGGGCCCTTAATTATTGGTTGTTTATAATGCATAAAGAATACCGAAATTTTAAATCTAATGCTTTTTACAGTATGCGTATTATTTTAGGCTGATACTCCTGTTTTCGGGCCATCCCGTCGGATCTTATTTTTATGACCAGTACCGCGATACCA
>JAYENH010000849.1:0-1706 GCA_034721995.1 Bacteroidota bacterium | reverse complement strand
CAATGGTGTGCCGTTGGAATTGATTTTTGCAATTTTCTTTCCTGCAGTTACAGGTTTTACGGCCGGCGTTGCCATGTCGGGCGATTTAAAGAACCCCAAAAAAGCCATCCCATTCGGGACTCTAACTGCTGTGGCAGTTGGTTTTATAGTTTATGTAGTACTTGCAATCGGCCTGGCCTGGTTTGTAAACAGGGATCTGCTGATTAACGACACAAACTTTTTGCTGAAGATCGCCTGGTTTTCGCCTTTGGTAGTTGCAGGTATCTGGGGGGCAACACTATCGTCGGCACTCGGAGGTATTTTGGGCGGCCCCCGAATTTTACAGGCAATATCGTCGGATCGGATAACTCCAAAAATATTTGCAAAAGGCTATGGGGCAGGTAACGAACCACGCAATGCCCTTATCCTGATTTTCCTTATTGCCGAGGGCGGGATTTTAATCGGCGAACTGAACGTAATTGCCGGCATTGTTTCGATGTTCTATCTTGCATCTTATGGCTTTATTAATTTAGCTTACTATCTCGAAAGTTGGGCAAGCACCGATTTTCGTCCGTCATTTAAAATAAACCGAAGCATTGCGTTGGTAGGCTTTTTGGCCTCTTTCGGGGTTATGTTCAAACTCGATATGGTTTCGATGTTTGCATCGCTGATAATTTTATTGGGACTTTATTTTTTGCTGAAACGAAAACAAATGATGCTTGATTATGGCGATGTGTGGCAAAGTGTATGGTCTACGGTTATAAGGACTGCCCTAAAACGATTAGATAGCAGTAAAATTGAACCACGAAACTGGAAACCCAATATTGTGCTTTTTAGCGGAGGAACTAAAAAAAGGCCACATCTTATTGAATTGGGCAAAGCAATTGTTGGAAAATATGGCATGTTATCAAATTTCGACCTCATCGAAAAAGAAGATTCAGAAACTTTGTTTCCTAAGCATAAAAAATCAATGCCGGGAGAGATTTCTGATACAGGGGTATTTTTTCGCAGGCAAACGGTCAAAGATATTTATGATGGGGTTGAAATGATTGCCCGCACTTACGGCTTTTCTGGTGTCGAGCCAAATACAATAATTATGGGCTGGGGCCGTCAGACCCGCGATCCTGCGCGATTTACAAAATTGATACATACCCTTAACAAACTCGACTTTAATATTTTACTGTTAGACTACGATAAACATAAAGGTTTTGGGAATTATAAACGTGTCGATATATGGTGGGAAGGTGCAGGAAATCAGGGACATTTAGCCCTTACTTTGGCAAAATTCCTAATGATGTCGGAAAAATGGAAAGACGTGAGTTTGCGCTTGCTTATAGTTAACCCTATTAATAACGAGCGCGATCAGGTAAAGAAAAAGGCGGAAAATATTGCCGACGAGCTAAGGATTAATGCCGACATCAAAATCATAAATAATCAGGTTGAGCAAAAAGATTTTTACGACATTGTGCTTGTCGAATCCGAAGCATCGGATTTGATTTTTATTGGGATACCTGAATTTAACGAAAACGAAGCCACGGCTTTTATCCGAAAAACAAACAAGCTTTTTAACCATACCGGCACCACTGCGCTTTTAAAAGCATCTTCACATTTTAAGGAGTTGAGCATAAAACCTGTTTCCGAGAAAATAAAACTTATTTCAAAAGGGATTGGCCTTATTGTTCCTGATAATATTGAACAAATAGAAATACAATATCCACTAAAAGTGG
>JAYENH010000848.1:0-1707 GCA_034721995.1 Bacteroidota bacterium | reverse complement strand
CCTGTCTGGTACTACCACTTTTTACATAATAAATTCCCTTATACGAAATAGGAACACTACTTGGATGAACAACGATTTCTAGGTATTCCTTACCGGCCCTCTCTTGCAAATGTATATCTACAACAATGCCGAGAAGGTGAATTGTTTTGTTGGGAATATCTTCAAGTAATTTTTTGCTTTCATTTATTCCAACAATCACTCCACTATCATTTATCCCAATTAACAAGCTACCCCCATAAGTGTTAGCAAAAGCACATATATGCTTCAGGTACTCATCTTTCCAGATTTGTTTAAATTCTGTTTTTTGGGATTCCTTCATCTTGGTTTGGAAATATTGTATTTTGATTTGCTTCGCAAAAGGAACAAAGATGACCAAAGTACGCTTTGTTCCATTTTTTAATGAAAGGTTGAAGAGTTGAAGTCATTTGATTCAAAACCTGTTTTCTGATATTGTAACTGTGACAAACCTTGCAAAATTCTTTCTGGATTTAGACCTACCATCATTACAGATGCTTCTTCCATTGCTTCCGGGCGTTCGTGTGCTTCTCCCGCTTCCGCACTACCTGTTCCGTTTTTACGGAAATTTCATTTGTATTTATTTAAATTAAAGTATTGAGTTTTAGACAAATACGCAAACAAGTCAAAATTGCAATTATTGACCCATGGAACTCGCATGGGCAATTTATACATGCCATTTTGTGTTTGTTAAACCATGCTCGTTTCATTGTGTGGTATTATGTAATATGTTTATTAAGGATAATATTTATAAATATCTTTTCGATGTAATAGCCGTTGAAAAATAACAACATTGTCGAGGATTGTTATTCCCGCACGATAATTTCCAAACCTAATACGATAATGATGTTTGTAACCTTTTAACCTTTTAAGATTACGAATTTTTTCTTTGCTATTTAGTTTTGATATCTCAATAAATACAAACTGCTCAATTTTTGCTCTTTGGTAAGGAGGAATTTGCGATAGTTCTTTAAGGAATTTCTTATTTATCCTGATTTGCAAACTCACTTTTTATTTAGCTTTTTGTAAAATTCTTTAGCTTCATTTACAGTTAAGTTATCATCCGGTGTATTTTCATCAATTAATTTCCCTAAGGCGTAATCTTCTAACAACTGTTCAATTTTTTCGAAAGTATTAATATCTATCTGAACTGCTATGGGGTGTTTATTTTTGTCAGTAAGGTATGTTTTTTCAATGTTTAACATTATTTGTTTTTTTGTATAAAATTACTTAAAAATCATTAGAAATCTAAATTATAATTATTTTTAACGTAGGGCGTAGTTTTTAGCTAAAAGCCTTCCGCTTCTTATTCTACTTCACTATAAAGTAAGGGATTAAAAGATTTTCTTTGTTGTATTAGTCATGTTGCAAATATACAAATATTTAATACCTGGCTTAACAGTAGTTCGTTCTTTTCTGCCAAACCACCCGATTAATATAATCTGTATAACTAATAATAATCCGGATACCTTTTTCAGCCACATTGGGCATTGAGTAGTCGGCAACCTGGCGTAATGTACGTTTATTGTCTCGTTTTTGACTTTCGAGTACAAGCAATCCCTGCATTATTCTTTCAGGGTTCAAACCTACCATTATCACAGATGATTCTTCCATTGCTTCGGGGCGTTCGTGCCATAGAACACAGCCTGCCCCGAAAATTCGGGGGATGACCACAGTACGCTTCGCTACGTG
>JAYENH010000847.1:0-1707 GCA_034721995.1 Bacteroidota bacterium | reverse complement strand
ATAATTTTTGCCATACAGAATATTGACGGGGCTAAGAAAAAGGATACTATTGACAAATTTGTCAAATTAAACCTGATGGTAAAAATAGTGCCCCCTGTTGAAAATTGGATACATGGCGAATTAAATATCAAACAAATAAAACGGGTAAGAATTGAAGATTTATTGCAGCGCGATACTATTCATCTCGACAATCCTAAAGTTATTGAGTTTATCCGTAATAAGGTTGTAATGGTAACTGGTGCTGCAGGTAGTATAGGCAGCGAATTGGTTCATCAGCTACTATTGTTAAAGCCCGACAAATTGGTGTTAATCGACCAGGCTGAGACACCACTTTTCGAATTAAAATTTGAACTATCATCAAACCATCATCCCGGTAATACCCAAATTGAATATTATATTGCAGATATTTCTGATGAACACCGAATTGAAGCAATTTTTAAAAACACCAAACCCTCAATAATTTTTCATGCCGCAGCATATAAGCATGTTCCCATGATGGAAGATAATCCTCACGAAGCCGTAAGGGTTAACATATTTGGTTCAAAAAACATAGCTGATCTGGCAGTTAAGTACAATTCCAATTGTTTGGTAATGATATCAACCGATAAGGCAGTCAGGCCAACTAATGTTATGGGGGCATCCAAGCGATTTGCCGAAATGTATTGCCAGAGTTTGGGAAATTTGCCGGGTATGAAAACTAAGTTTATTACAACACGATTTGGTAATGTATTAGGGTCGAATGGATCTGTGGTTAAAATATTCCGTAATCAAATCGAAGCCGGAGGGCCGGTTACGGTTACGCATCCCGATATTACCCGCTATTTCATGACGATTCCCGAGGCATGTAATTTAGTTCTTGAAGCAAGTACCATGAGTGAAGGATCTGATATTTTTATTTTTGATATGGGCGAGCCGGTGAAAATTTCGGATATGGCCAGAAAAATGATCCGCCTGGCAGGTTTTGATCCTGAAAATGAAATTAAAGTAGAGTATTCGGGTTTACGACCTGGAGAAAAACTTTATGAAGAATTGCTTAATAGTGGAGAAAACACACTTCCAACCTATCATCCAAAAATTATGATAGCTCAGGTGAATAATGCAAGGCACAAAGAAATGTTATCCTCATTTGAAAAGATGAAAGACGCTGTTATTGAAGATGATGTGTTAACATTAGTAGGAGTTTTAAAAGATATAATTCCTGATTTTGTTTCCAATAACTCAGTATTTGAATCATTAGACAAAGTCGAAGTTTGAATAAATCAGAATCTTACTGTTAAAAATTTATAGTTACCTGGGTTAATGTCAAAACTTATATATTCCATTATTTTTTCAATCATTGTTTTTTCATCTCATGGACAGGATAAAATTGGTAGTGTAAACAAAATCCACAATAGCATCCTGGGCAATACTGGTTTAATTATGAACCCAACTGCACGTTTTGGTGCTGACAGGCAAATGCATCTATCATGGTTTCATATTCCTGAGAGATATGAGATTATAACTAACAATGATGAGTCTACCGGCGAACAACATATTTCATTTAGCCTGATGTTTTTGCCATTTTTTGAGGCAAGTGCCACACTTATCAGACCTTATGATCAATGGTGGGGCATTGGCGATCGCAGTTATAAAGTTCGTTTTCTTTTGATGAAAGAAAAGAAATATTTGCCGACCCTGGCATTAGGTATCCACGATCCGATAAGCTCG
>JAYENH010000846.1:0-7761 GCA_034721995.1 Bacteroidota bacterium | reverse complement strand
ACTATATGTATTGCAGCGCAAGATATTTTTTATCGGTAAAAAGGAAATGCTGAATAATGTTGTCGTTGTTGACATGTAACCACGCGATACAATCGTGCGGCAGCAGAGAGTGTTGAAAAGCGGTGATTGTTTTTGCTTTAGATTCTATCCATCCAGACTTTTGGGTTTCGTTTGAAGTGAATAACCCCAATTACTCGAATTTCCTTTTTGTCCGATTCAATTTGATAGTAAACTCCAAAAGGGAATTTTTCCATTACACATCTTCGAACATTTTTATGCTTTCTTTCATTTGCAGCAGGATGTGAAGAAATGAATTCTAATGTCTGGTTGAAGAATTTAATGAACATATCTCCTAAGCCTGGTTGCTGACTTTCGTACCAAAAATATGAATTGTCAATGTCGTCCTCGGCGGCATCAAGTACTGCAATTTCAAACTTCATTAATCAGATGTATATTTTTTCTTGATTTCATCCCATGATCTAAAAGTTGCCTTTCCAGACTTAATCCTCTCCAGACGTTCGTCCAATATTTTTTGGTGCTCTTCGGGTATTTCCAAATCGTTTTGCTCTTTTGCTATATCGTCCCATAGCTCTTGTACCAATTCAAATTTGTCGTTCCTGGTAAGGCTATGTATCAATTCCAATTGCATTTTTTCCATCTCAAACTTTTTATCAAAGATACAATAAATATTACCTGACCACAATGGCAGACAAATTTCGTCAATGCGTTATAAGACCTTAATACAGAGCCACCCGACAGGACGAACATGTTATCTTAGCTTACCCAAGCCCATATTTTTGTCAAAATGATAAGGATTTCAAATTGCGTTGAAACAAAAAACGGCATGTGTTTAACGGAATACAAGGGCATTATGTGTGCAACAGCGAAAATTTATATCCTCCCTAAAAACCCTTACCTTTGTAAAAACTATTGACATGATAATTGAGCAACTATGGACTTTCAAACCCGAAAACTAAATGCTATTGCTTATCTTATTAGCCTGAATGACGAAGCTGTTTTTCAAAAAATTGAAACCTCGATATTGGAAAGCATGAACCCTGTTAAAGCTGATTTTAAGCTTTCACGGCTATCCACTCAAGAGTTAATTAGTCTCTGCAAGAAAACGCCAATAACTGCGTTATGCTCATCTTTAAACTCAGTCATTTACAAAAGTAAACTCCTGAGTTTAAAGATTTCACAAGCCTTGTTCTTGACGCTTTCTTATCAGAGACTTTTAAAAACAGGAGTTTTCGTGCAGGCACTAATTAACAGAGCTGTCCGTTCGGAGCAGGATTATCGTGCTGGTCGCTATGTTACACAGGAGCAATTGGAACAAGATTCTGAAAACTGGTAAACCGATGAAAGTTATCTGGTCGGACTTTGCCTCTCAATAATCAATTGATATTGTATTTTTGCAGCGAATTTAAAACGATTTAAAAATGCCGGAAGAAGAAAAGCAAATAACAGAAATATCGGAATTGGGTGAGTTTGGCCTGATAAAACACCTGACCGAAAATATCAAGCTAAAAAATGAAAGCACCATTTATGGCATTGGCGACGATGCTGCCGTGCTAGATTATAAAGGCAAACAAATGGTAATAACTACCGACCTGCTTACCGAAGGCATCCACTTCGATTTGATGTACACGCCATTGAAGCACCTGGGCTACAAGGCCGCCATAGTAAATTTTTCTGATGTTTATGCCATGAACGCCACTCCAAAACAAATGACTGTTTCGCTGGCTATATCCCGCAAATTTTCGCTAAAAGCCATCGACGAATTATACGATGGATTAAAAATGGCCTGCGAAAAATACGGGGTCGATCTGGTTGGGGGCGATACTTCTTCGTCGGTAACGGGCATGACAATTTCGGTAACCGTGGTTGGCGAGGCCGAAAAAGAAAAACTTGTGTACCGCAAGGGGGCAAAACCGAACGACCTGATTTGCGTTAGTGGCGACCTTGGCTCTGCTTATCTCGGGCTTTTATTGTTGAAACGCGAGCAGGAAGTTTTCAAAATCAATCCTGACATGCAACCGCAGTTAAAAGGCTACGATTATATTTTGGAACGCTTTTTAAAACCTGAAGCAAGAAGGGACATAATTGAGTTTCTAACTAAAAAGAAAATCCTACCTACTTCGATGATCGATATTTCGGACGGGCTGTCCTCCGAAATTCTTCATATTTGCGAACAATCGAAAGCGGGTTGCCGCATTTACGAAGAAAAAATCCCTATTGATCTTTTGGCCAATAAAATGGCCGATGAGTTTAATTTAGTTCCAACAGTAGCTGCACTAAACGGGGGCGAAGACTACGAATTGCTTTTTACTGTTTCGATGAAGGATTACGAAATAATAAAAGAAAACCCTGCCATTTCGATAATCGGGCACATTACTTCGGAAAAGGATGGCCGCTACCTGATTTCAAATGCAGACCAGGCTATTGAGATAAAAGCGCAGGGCTGGAACGGAATGGAGGGGTAGTTTTATATTCTTTTCTTTTCAGGACTTTGCCTGTTTGAAAAGAAAGATAATATTTCAATTGTTTTATTCTCTTTTTCCCTGTAATACATTGTGTTATATTTCTTAATCACAACTTTTCTAATATTAGTTTTTTTAGAAACAGGGAACATTTTTGGATTATTAGAAATCAAACTTATGCTTCGTTCAATTCTACAACCACTTTTCATATAATTTTCGAACTTCTGAATGAGACCTTACTTTTCCATTTTCAGCATCAACTATACCTTGTTCAATTGATTTCCTTTCAATAATCGAGACTGTATCCCACCAATCCTTTGTCTGATTAGTTCGTAAGTCAAGAATCTTTTGAATTAATGACTTATCATCCAACGTTGTCAACCATTGAATTAAATCAATTTTTATATTCTGAATATTTGCTTCCATATTAAAAATATTTATTCCGGTTATTCAATCATATACAAACAATATATAAAAAAGGCTGCCTGAAAAATTGAGTTTCAAACTAATTTTATGGAAAATCGAAACTCCAATCATCCAACACCTGAATTTCAAAATAAATTATTAAACCTAAAAAACAGAAAATGATGAAACAGATTGGATTATTAATTAGCGTATTATTCTTGTCGCTCACCATGTGTGCAGCCGAAACAGGAATATTGAAAGGAAAAGTTACCGATGCCTCAAACAAAGAGGCAATCCCATTTGCAAACCTAAAACTTATGCAGGCCGGAAAGTTAATTTCAGGTACTACCTCGGATGTGAACGGAGAGTATTCAATTAAAAATATTGCTGCCGGAGTTTATAATCTCGAAATTGGTTTTGTTGGTTACAAAAAACAAAAAATCGAGAATATCAAAATTAAAGCAGGTAAACTTACATTTCTTGATATTAAATTAAAAGCCTCATCACAAGCATTAAACGAAGTAGAGATTGTTAATTATAAAATAAATTCAATTTCGGAAACAGCAGATATGGTTTACGAGGCTCCGCAAAGAAATCGGCAAACTCTTGCAACAAGCGGGATGACACGCGCATACCATAAAAAAGAATTAGGAAATTACTATCCGCAACAATTCAACACCGAATCGTATGATATTATAAACGAGAACAAATTTCTTGAAGTGGTACAAAACCCGCTTTCCACTTTTTCGGTCGATGTTGATAAAGCCAGCTATGCCAACCTGCGCCGGTTTCTCAACAACAACCAAAAACCACCTGTCGATGCAGTGCGCATTGAAGAGATGATAAATTATTTCGATTACGATTATCCTCAGCCCGATGGCGATCATCCTTTTTCAATCAGCATGGAATTAGGTAAGTGCGCCTGGAACAGCGAACACGAGCTTTTAATGATTGGGCTTCAGGGAAAAGAAATGTCGGTTGAAGAAGTCCCTGCCTGTAATTTGGTTTTCCTGATAGATGTTTCGGGGTCGATGAATTCGCCAAACAAGTTGCCACTTCTAAAGCAATCTTTCAAAATACTGGTAAATAAATTACGACCCGAAGACCGTGTCGCTATGGTAGTTTATGCCGGTGCAGCAGGCCTGGTGCTAAATTCTACCAACGGAAACCAAAAATCGAAAATATTGGAAGGCCTTGAGAAACTCAGGGCAGGTGGTTCTACGGCAGGAGGTGCTGGTATTAACCTGGCATATAAAGTTGCAAAAGAAAATTTTATCGAAGGGGGCAACAACCGGGTCATCCTGGCTACCGATGGCGATTTTAATATTGGGGCCAGCAGCGATGCAGCAATGCAACGACTAATTGAAGATAAACGCGACGACGGGATTTTTCTTACTGTTTTAGGTTTTGGCATGGGCAATTACAAAGACTCGAAAATGGAGAAAATATCGAATGCCGGAAATGGGAATTACGCATACATCGACAATATATTGGAAGCAAAAAAGATGTTTGGCTTCGAGCTTTGGGGAACATTGTTCACAATTGCCAAAGATGTGAAATTCCAAATCGAATTTAATCCATCTAAAGTAAAAGCCTACCGCTTGATTGGTTATGAAAACCGCATGTTAAATAAAGAGGATTTCAACGATGATAAAAAAGATGCAGGCGAAATAGGTGCGGGTCACAGGGTTACGGCTTTGTACGAAATTATCCCGGCAGGTTCGGATGAGGTAGTTGCCAGTGTCGATCCTTTAGAGTACCAAAAAATCGTACAAAATGTAAAAAATGATAATATGATGACCGTGAAATTTCGTTACAAAAAACCCGATGAAGATACCAGCCGGTTGATAAAAAATCAGGTCAAGGCAAAGCAAATCCGCAAAATCAAGCCATCGGAGAATTTCAGGTTTGCTTCGGCAGTTGCCGGTTTCGGCATGTTGCTACGCAATTCGGAATATACGGGCAGCCTTTCCTACGATGGAGTTGAACGCATGGCACGCCACTCGAAAGGAAACGATATCCACGGTTACCGTGCAGAATTTATCAAATTAGTCGAAACTGCTGCCTTGTTAGAATAAAGAAGAATAGGCATTTTTCATTTCCGGGTTTACACTTTTTTAGTAATGTTGGGTTTTCCTCTCTGTGAAACTCTCCCGCGAAAAGCGGGACAAGCTGTATAGAACTCTGTGCAACTCTGTGGTTAATAGTTATGTGAAGTTTAACCACGGAGTTACACAGAGAAATAACACAGAGTTACACTGAGAAAAAAGTGTCAACTCCTTTTGTGGCTATATGAAAAATGCCCTATTTTTATATATTTGACCCGAAACAAAATAAATCAAATCTTGAAGTTATAGATTTGTAAGAGCGCGTTTTATGATTAGACAAACAACACGATTATTACTTGTTATTTTATCAGTAATGCTGAATTTTACAGCTTTTGCAAACAATCCTTTTTCGAAAGGCGAGCTTACCGGAAATGTCAACGACAGTATAAGTGGCGAAAGCCTGCCCTTTTCATCAATAAGAATGTTGAGCCTCTCTGATTCGCTTATTATTCAAGCTGTGGTTGCCGACTATAACGGCAATTTCAATTTTAAAAATATCGACTTCGGTACTTACAGGTTCATAGCATCATATATGGGCTATAGCGAAAAAGAAGTGGTTTTTGTTATCGACAAAGTAAAAATGCGTCTTGATATTTCTCTGTCGGCAAAAAGTTTTGCATTGTCGGAAATAGAAATATTATCAGAAAAAAAACTACTGGAAAACACAATTGAAAAAACAACTGTGAATATCTCAAAAAACACCACACTTTCGGCAGGAACTGCACTTGATGCCTTACAAACAGCACCATCGGTGGATGTGGATATTGATGGAAAAATAAGTTACAGAGGTAGCGATAAAGTAATGATATTGATAAATGGCGAGAAATCGGAATTGGTAAATTCATTAAGCCAGATACCTTCAGATGCCATCGAGAAGATTGAGATTATCAGCAATCCGTCGGCCAAATACGATGCAGAAGGAATGTCGGGCATTATAAATGTGGTATTGAAAAGCGGGCAAAAAAACAGCAACAACAACACAATTGTATTAAATGCGGGTTATCACGAAAATTATGGAGGAAGTGTAGGATATTCAAAATCGTTTGATAAACTACAGTTTTTTATCAATGCAGGGGCAAATCGCAAGGGGGTATTTCAAACCAAAGAACATTACAGGGCAAATTACGAAAACCCAAATGTCTTTGACTATTCTCAATTCGATTCGCTGGAGACAAAACAAAACAATGCCTTTTTAAATACAAATTTGAATTATAAATTGAACAAAAAGAACAAAATCGGGGCAGTTGCAACAATCTCAAAAAGCATAAATCGGGGAGATAGAGCTATTGATTATAAAACATATAATCAATTGGGCTATATAGAACAAGACCAATTTAAAAATATTGATATAAAACTTGATAATTATGCTTTTGAAGGTAGTGTTAATTTCAAAAGAAATTTTAACAAAAAAGGACAACAGCTTAAAACAAAAGCACAATATTCTGCTTTTAATCAAACACAGGAAATGAACAATGAACTTTTCTCCATTTTAAATTCCGATATTCCTGAATTACAAAACACTTGTGCCACTCAGCAAAACAGGAAAATAAATCTTTCGATAGATTATACCCAAGCTGTAAACGATTCAATAATTATTGAAACCGGATATAAAGGAAGCCTTCAGGATATTCAAAACATATTTTCGTCGGAAAGCTATAATTATGGTTTTTCAGACTGGTTAAACGATACAGCTTTGAATAATAAATTCAGCTATGGACAAAGTATAAATGCTTTGTATTTTAATATAAGCACAAATTTTTCTTTTATAAATATCCAGGCCGGAATAAGGGGCGAGCATACAACTACATTGCAAGACAATAATAACAATCAAGAATACCTGAGCTTGTTTCCGTCAATTTTGTTATCGAAAAAAGCAGGCAGTCACAATACAATCCATGCAGGGTTTAACAGGAGAATAAACCGCCCGACAATAAAAATGCTCAATCCTTTTACCGATGAGTATGCCGATGTGTTGAACATGCACAAAGGAAATCCCGATTTGAAACCGGAATTTGTTAATTCGTTCGAATTGGGCAACCGTTATGTATATGATAAAATATCAGGTGCTATTTCTTTTTATTACAGGGATATCCAACAAGCTATATCACGAATTAAAGCGGCTACAAACGACAGTGCACTTGTTGTTTCATTTATGAACCTTGACAAAGCAAAAATGATTGGTGGAGATTTTTCGTTTTCGCTTCGACCATATAAATGGTGGAATATCAATTTTGGAGGGAATGTTTTTCATACTGCACTTACCGGTGAATCAGAGAATTACATAATCGATAAAGACAAACTTGCCTGGAACAGTAATATTACGACACAGTTTAACTTGCCTAAAAATATCAGTATTCGGTTTTCGGGCTATTACCGTTCAAAATTGCCATCGGTAATGGGAATATATAAGGAAAGATATTTTACGGATTTTGCTATCAGTAAAAAAATATTTAAAAACAAAGGACAATTGGTATTTAAAATATCAGACCCGTTTAACACCTACAAATTTGGCTTAGACCTCGATGCTGTCGATATTAATGGTTTTAGTTATAGTCAGCTAAATCGCAAAAAAAACGAATCGAGATATTTTATTCTAAGCTTTAAATATAATGTGAACAGTAAAAACAAGCAAACGAAAACTAAAAAGGAAAAGTTCTATCTCGACAAATTTGATAAGTGAAGAAGTTGGAAGACCGAAGACCGAAGTCGGAAGACTCAGCTTGTTCTGCTTTGTCTGAATTTGCTTCATTTGTTGGAACTACTCACAT
>JAYENH010000845.1:0-1711 GCA_034721995.1 Bacteroidota bacterium | reverse complement strand
TAAGCTCTCGTACAATGAAAAAGAAATTCTAAAAATTCCATTACCGGGGTTAGGAAAGTAAGTAGGCTTTTTAAATGAAAATCCTTTATCAACGTCAGTAATCTTTATCGTGTCCGAAACAAGGGAGTATCCACAATCATTAATCGATTCTAATTGTACAACATAGCTGCCGGTATCGGGGTATACATGCGAAGGCTCGAAAAGCCGCGAATTGTAGTTATCTCCAAAAAACCAACGGTAGCTGTCTTCTATAGTCGATGTATTGGTAAACTCCACACGGTGGAATTGTTTTTCATATAAAAATGATAAGTCAGGGGCTGCAAAAAATGTAAGGTAAACAGCCTCTGAATTGCTGCATTTGTTGGAAGTTATGGTAAGTGAATAATTTCCACTTTCCAGAGCATATATTTCATTTGTTGTTTCTCCGGTACTCCATAAATATTCATCGGCCTTGCCCGGATTAAGCAGAACTGTATCGCCACTGCATAAAAATGATGTTGGTTCAAATTCTATTTCAGGATAAGGAAAAAACTGAACATAAATAGAATCAATGCCCATGCAATTGTTTTCTCCCGAAACGCGCACCCAATAGTAGCCGGTTTGGTACACAGTAGTGGTTTGATCCCAATTGTTCATAGAATTGCTCCATTGATAAAATCCATAACCCGGGCCTGCATCAAGTTTTACCGATTCTCCCTGACATGCCGTATCTTTTCCCGATATTTCAATATCAGGTAAAGGCAAAAAATCAACATAAAAACTATCAGTCGAGCTACAATTATCAAGACTTACAATTACCGGATATACTCCTGATTCATGTACATAAACCTGTTGTGAATATATGGCAGGTTCGGTTTGCCAGGCATAAAAATCGAAGCCAAATCCTGCATCAAGCATTACACTATCGCCCATGCAGGCTGCTGAATCGCCCTGAATCTGAATGATGGGCAAGGGGTTAAAGCTAACGAGAATTTCATCAATTGCGGTGCATGAGTTTTGGGCTGTTACTGTTAGTCCGTAATTATCGGGATAAAGAACCTGGGCCTGATTATTATTACCCAATCCATTACTCCATTGGTAAAAAGCAAATCCTGCAGATACTTCAAGGATTACTGTATCGCCCTGGCAGGCAATCTGGTCAGAGCCTAAATCTATTTGCGGCGATTCAAGTACTTCAACAATTTCTGTTATATTATTGTTGCAACCGGTTTCATTATCAGAATAAAAATATTGAATAGTAGAAAAGCCTGTTACAGCAGGATAGAAAGCATTATTTAGCACATTGTTGCCTGTAAAATATCCTCCTGTAGGAAAACCGGTTAATGCCACATGTGCATTATTGCTTTGACAATAAGCTGTGTCTAAGTTTGTAATAAAAATTTGGGGCAAAGGATAATTATGAATCGTTTGCTTTAGGCTGTCGTTTTGTGGTATTAGGTCGCCGAAATAGTGTAAATATGCTTTGAAATTGTAACTGCCCGTATCCGATAAATCAAGATTTAGAGGAAAACTTATTGATAATGAACTATCGGGAGGAATTATTGCAGAAACCTGTAGCAAGGTATCGAACCATGATTCGTTAATATGAACTTCGAGGTTGAAATCGAATAAAGAACCATTTCCAAAGTTAGTAAATTCAATCTCAAGGGATTCGTTGCTGCCGAGGTTGCTACATGAGTTTTGTGGCCAAAGCAGGTCGGTAATTCCCAAG
>JAYENH010000844.1:0-7768 GCA_034721995.1 Bacteroidota bacterium | reverse complement strand
AGAAACAATCACACATGTATTATGTAATGGTGATGCAACCGGAGGTGTTGACATTGTAATTGCAGGAGGCGTAACACCATATTCAATTGTTTGGTCGAATGGTTATGCAGGAACAACTATTTCTGGTGTACCGGCAGGTACTTACAATGCTACAGTAACTGATTCTAATGGCTGTACTGTTAGTGGTTCGTACATTATTACAGAACCTACATTGATAGTGATTACCGAAACAGTTACCGATGTTCTTTGTAATGGTGAATTAACTGGAGTAATTGCTTTAAGTGTAACAGGAGGCGTTACACCTTACTCTTACTTGTGGAGCAATAACGAAACAACAGCAATAATTTCGAACCTTGCTGCCGGTTTCTATACTTACACATTTGCTGATGCCAACGGATGCGAAACAATCAATACACTTGAAGTAACACATCCTGATACAATTATTATTGTTGTTGATGTTAGCAATTACAACGGAAACAATATTAGTTGTCAAGGGTTAACAGATGGTTGGATTGATGTAAGTGTTACCGGAGGCCTTACTCCATATTCTTATAATTGGGGTGCAGCCGGAACAGACGAAGACCTGACTAATATTGGTGCA
This sequence comes from Bacteroidota bacterium, assembly GCA_034721995.1. Classification (GTDB taxonomy): domain Bacteria; phylum Bacteroidota; class Bacteroidia; order Bacteroidales; family M50B96; genus JAIOYV01. The sequence goes on along the minus strand of JAYENH010000844.1, from coordinate 7,167 downwards.
GGTACATATTCACTGACTTTCACTGATGCTAATGGTTGTAGTTTTGTAATTACAGAAACTCTTACCGAACCTGCTGAGCTTAGTCTTACAGTTACTGTAAGTAATTACAATGGATTTGGTGTAAGCTGTTTTGGTGAAACCGATGGCTCTATAACAATTACCCCAACAGGAGGCACAACTCCATATACTTATCTATGGAGTATCCCATTTGAAACCGGTTCATCTGTTAGTTCTTTAGGTGCAGGCTTCTATTCAGTAACTGTTACTGATGACAATGGATGTTTTGGTACTCAGTTTATTACCATTACTGAACCTGCATTAATTACTTATGCACTCGAGGATACAGGTCTTGTGTCGAATAATGGATACTCGGTTAGCTGCAATGGATTTACCGATGGTGGTATTATTGTTAACAATCTCACTGGTGGGTTACCTCCATATATTTTCGAATGGACAGATACAACAGGTGCTGTTGTTGGAACAACACAAGATTTAAGTAGTATTGGGGCAGGATGGTATTTCCTTCTTGTTACTGATGTTAATCAATGTGTTATGATTGATAGTATTCTGCTCATTGAACCATCAGAATTATTAACTTCAGCATTAATTACAAACGACTACAATGGTTATGCTATAAGTTGTAATGGAGAAACCGATGGAGCTATTGATGTAACTGTTTCAGGAGGAGTTGCCCCTTATACTTATAATTGGGATGGTATTGTAAGCACCGATGAAGATTTAAGTAATATTGGTGCAGGTACTTATACTGTTACAATTACCGATGACAACGGATGTTTCTCGGTTCACACATTGACATTGACTGAACCAGATCAGCTTGCATCGACACTTAACGCTGTTGATATAAGTTGCTTTGGCGAGAACGATGGTGCTGTTTATGCTACTATTACAGGTGGTGTAACACCATATGATTACTTATGGTCGAATACAGTAACCATTGTTGATAGCATAGTTGGATTGTATGCAGGCACTTATGGTATTACAGTAACCGACCTGAATGGTTGTATTATTATTGACAATGCCACTGTAATCGAGCCTGATGTATTAGCTTTGTCTTTCACTGTTGATTCGGATACTTGTGGAGTTGCTCCCGATGGAGCTATTGATATTACAATTACCGGCGGTACAACACCATATTCATATAGTTGGTCGAATGGTGAGGTAACAGAAGACATAAGCACATTAATTTCTGATACTTATGAGGTAACTGTAACCGATGCACATGGATGTATTATTGAAGAATCCATTTTTGTTCCATTCTCAGGCGATTATCCGATAGCTAATTTTGATAATGTAAATGCCGGTGGTACTGTTGTGTTTGTTAACTTCTCGCAAAATGCCTCCTCGTTTACATGGAACTTTGGCGATGGAACTACCCAAACAGTTACGAACATGAATAACATAATGCATCAATATTCAGCAACAGGATATTATATTGTTGAATTAATTGCAGAAAATGATTGTGGAAGCGATACAATGTTTAAAGAAATCTATGTACGCGTAACCGATATCGAAGAATTTGGGAATTCAGTATTAGTGAATTTATTCCCGAACCCAACCGATGGAAGGTTTACTATTTCTTATGAAACTGACCATTTTGTTGGCGATATTATTGTAAGGATATTCGATGCAGTAGGAAGAATTGTTGAAGAAGATAAATTCTTTATCGATAATATTTCGATGGATAGACAATACGATCTTTCTAACTATAACTACGGAACCTATATGGTTCAGATTATTACCAAGGATGGAGTTCTGGTTAAACCTATTATACTTAATAGGCGATAATAAGTAATAAAATTATTTTGGATGAAACCGTCTCGTTTTTATAAGCGGGACAGGTTTCATTACTTAAATAGAAAATAGATTAATTAAGGATAAAAATATTTAAGTTTATGAAAAGTTTAATTAGAAAAATTGGAATAGCTCTTGTGCTTTTGGCAATTTTAAAAATTGGAGTAGCACAGGTTGTCGATTTTGGTTACGATAACCCTTGTGCAGAAGATTTTACACATTTCGTTAGTACAACTACCGGTTCATCAAGTATTACTTCATATAAGTGGTATTTGGGCAGCGGTACATCTACGGTAATCGGCAATGATGAGGAATTAAGTTATAAGTTTATAAACCCCGATGTTTACCTTGTTACACTGGAAGCATTCATTGGAAATACATCAGTTGGAAGTAAAAGCAAGAATATTGCAATTTACGACCCTCCAACAGCCAATTTTAGTTTTATGGATAATTGCCTTGGGATTCGTGCTGAATTTGCATTTATCCCTGTTGTTGACGAGAATGACGATAATGATGTAGAAATATATCAATGGGATTTTGGCGACGGGGAAGGAGAGTACAATAACATTATGGATCCTTTTCATGCTTACGATGAAGATGGAAGCTATAATGTTACGCTTATAGTTACCTCGCAGCATGGGTGTAAGGATACTCTTACAAGTCAGATTCAGGTATATACACCACCCCTTGCAATAATTAGGGGAACCCTCGAAGAAATTTGTGTAGGTGAAATGCTTGAGATTTATGTGGATGATTATCCCAATGTAATCTGGGGAGCAAGTGTCCCACCTGAGCTTTATAACCCACAAGGAGATACACTTACTTTTGATGTACCTTCAGGAATATCTCAAATTGAAGCAGAAGTTGTGATATTCCAGATATTTGGAGGCCAAACAATTTGTAAAGATACGGCAGTTACAAAAATTATGGTTAATCCGATACCGGAAATAAGTATTTCGAGTACCGAGGAAATGGTATTGCCTGGCGGACTTACAGAATTGTCGGCAAGTAGTGAAAGTACTATCGTCGAATATTTTTGGAATCCAATTCATAATATGGATAATCCTAATAGCGATAATCCATCTGTTACTGTATATAAGCCTACGACTTATTATGTGTCGGTTATCGATGAAAACGGATGTAAAAACAGCGGAAGTATTTTTGTTGATGTCGATTTAAAAGCTGACAATTTGTTTACCCCAAATAACGATGGACACAACGATACCTGGTTTGCGGCAAATGGTGGATTAAGCGACGATTTTGAGCTGGTTGTATTTAACCGATGGGGTGAAGAAGTACTAAACCAAAAAGGTTATCAAAACGACTGGGACGGTACAAGTAATGGTGATGAACTACCTGAGGGAGCTTATTATTATGTGATAAAACATGATAGTTTTACATACACCGGTTCAATAACTCTTTTACGTTAAACTCTAAAAATTTTAAGAAGATGAAAAAAGTAATTACAATATCAGCCATCATATTTTTATTTTTAGTAGTAAAAACCGGATTGGCACAACAGGAACCATTATTTAGCTTGTATCATCAGCAATTGTTCCTGATAAACCCTGCAGCCACAGGCAGTGATGAAAATATGCAGGCGTTCATTGATGTTCGCAAGCAGTGGTCGGGCATTGAAATGGCACCGCGTACAGGAGCTTTTGGTCTACACAATTCATACAGCGATAAGGTTGGCCTGGGATTTCTCATCACAAACGATAGGGCCGGCATGATCGGACGCCTGTCAGGGAATCTGAATTATTCCTATAAGCTCTATTTTTCAAAAGAAAAGAAACATAACCTTGTTTTTGGACTTGGAGTAGGTTTTATAGAGAATAAAATCGATTTTGGAAATGCTCAGGTACAGGATTATAACGATCCTATTTTGTTTTCAGATCATGATGGTTTTGCTTTCGATGCCCGTTTTGGTATTCTTTACAATTTCAGAGGCCTCGAAATTGGAGCTGCAATTCCTCAAATTCTTGATAATAATATTGATTATAACAGGAATGGTACCGACGATTTTACTTTCGAGTTAAAGCGCCATTATATTGCACATGCCGGTTATCGATTTAGCTTTTATAATCATAATTTAGACGATGAAATGAATAAAGTGAAGGAAGCAGAAGAGAAGTTTTTTATTAAACCTTCGGTGCTTTATAAAACAGAGCTGTCGTCCGAGCAAATCGATTTAAATATCGTTGCAGGAAACCCAAATAAATATTGGCTTGGGTTTACATATCGCACTACGAATAAAAGCATGGTTGCACAGGGAGGAATTCAAATAAATAGTCTTGGAATTGGCTATGCGTATCAGTTGCCAAATACACTGCCCACCGAGTATTCAAATGGAACACACGAAATAATGCTTACCTACAATATTGCAAGCAAAGCTAAAGAAGATAGGAAAGTAAACGAGAAGATTCTTGGAATGAATGATCGACAAAATTTATTAAAATCAAGATTAGATAAATTAAAATCAGATGTTGATGGTATTAAAGATGGCGAAGCAGAAACAATTGGTGATGATGAAATCAGGAAACTTGAAGAAAAACTGCAAGCACAAATTGACAGTTTAAAAGATAAGCTAAATAGCTTGAAGTCGAGTGATGGCAAAATTATTTATCAGGATAACGACGAAGAATTAAATAAACTTAAAAAAGACCTTAATGAACTTCGCAAGAATGTTCTTCTGATTAAAGGTGAAAAGGTTTATGAGATTCCAAAAGATAAGGGAAGTAGCGATAAAAAGGCAATTGAAGATGGATGCTATGTTATTGTGTACTCATTCAGAAAAAAGGATAATGCCTACAAAGGAGTTGAGATTGCGAACAGCAAAGGTTATAATGCCAATATTTTATACAACGAAACCAGAAAGTGGTATTATATTTATACTGCTAAATACGACAATCTCGAACCTGCTCTAAAAGATATGCAACAAGTACGTCTGAGCAATTACGATGATTCTTGGGTACATATTTATAAGAAATAATAAAATCTTATTTGAAAGCCCTCTAAAGCAATTTAGAGGGCTTTTTTATGCGTTTTGTTTTCTTTATAACTACAAGGCTGTAAAACCAGAGATGTTGATTTACAGGGTAGTGAATAAGACTGAAAATTTCAGTCAAATTCTATTGAGCCATCAAGCAGCAGCCCTATAGCAGTTACTTGCGGGTCGAGAGTGTATGGTGGAACATAAATATAAAGTAAACCGGGTTTTTTGCTCCAGTAAGGTTTACCAACAACTTTGTGTTCGAGCGAATTCCCATTTCCAACTACCCATGCAGTGTTTACTTTATTTTTCAAACCCTTCATCAGAATTGGACTGTTGGGTATGAAATCAAGAAAAAGATACAATTTGGAGCTGTCTTTTGATAAGCTGAACGAACCATGAAAATACTTTAAAGGGATAACTCCTTCGCTGCCGTAAATTGCTTCGGAATGTTTTTGAGTCCATCTGCCAAATTCTTTTAAAATTGTTACCTGTTCAGTTGGGATTGTACATCGGCTTTGGGGCCAATGTCGAGTAGAAGGTTGCCTCCCATGCCGATGCAGTCAAAAAAAATCTGTATTAGTTGGTTGGGCGTTTTATAGTTGGTATCGTTAAACTGAAATCCCCACGAATCGTTCATGGTGAGGCAAAGTTCCCAGTATTTATCTTTGGGCCGTGAAATAGGTACACCAATTTCGGGGGCATGCCATTTTTCGGCTGATTGCTACCAATCGCCATCGAACCAGTATAGGTCTGGTTTAAATTCTTTGCTTATTTCTTTTATAAGTTTTGCCCGGTATTCAGGATCATAATTTTGTGCAGTAAAGCCATCTAATTGTTTCATGTAATTTTTGTGCGAGATACGCTCGTTGTGAAACGACCATGATTCCGAAATGCCGTTTACCGAATAAATGCCCCAATGGATAAAAACACCGAGTTTGGCATCTCTGAACCATTAAATACGGTCAGCTTTTTCTTCAGGGCTTTCTGTTTGGGCAATAAGGCCTGGCTGTAGTGTTAATACAAATGCCGTGATAAAATAAATCTTTAATGTCTTCATATAATTTTTAGTTTGAATATGGGTCATATCTCCATGTACCGGGCCTGATTTTAAATACACCTTCGGTTATGCGCATAGTGTCCCCTTTCGCGTTGGCAAAGTTTCCTTCAATTCGGCCCCAAACCGCATCGATCCAACCGTTTGGGTCGGGTTCGAAAGCTGCGTTATAGGTTTTTACAGAATCGATCCAAAAATGAAAATTTGATACATTAGTGTATTCAATATATCCGGTTTCTTCTCCTCCTCCTAATGAATCAATGAATCCTTGAGTATAAAATCCATTGAAAAATTTGATGCAAAGATTCAAATATTGGTCAAAGCTTAATTCGTATGGGATAGTGTCAATGTTCCCTCCAAAATCACACGGTGAGTTTTCACTAATATTAACATAGAATGCTTGTTCTTGCCAATATTCTTTTTCAACGAGGTCGTTTTGATCAGGATATTTGTAGGCAGAGAAACTGAAATGGCCATAATCGCCCTCGCCTACATGAGTTGGGGTGTTGTCGAAATCCATCCTGAGCTCGCAGAAAGGAGAATGATCAGAAGGCGGTACGGTGTACCATAATTCCCCGTTCATGTAACAGGTAAAATAATACTCCCTGTGTGCCATCACGTCCTCTATGGTTTTGGGGTCGTAAACAGGTTCAAGGTCCTTTTTGTCACAACAACTTGTCATTGCTGCTGATAAGCAACAAATTGCTATAATTTGAGTAAAAATATATTTCATAATTAGATTGTAAAATTAAGTTAATATATAATAAAAAAAAATTATTATTACTTTTAACAAATTAGCCGAAACTACAAATTTCAAAATCTTGATGGAATCTGGAATAATGTTATTATTCGATAGAAACCACACGATATAATCGTGCGGTAGCACTTGAAACGGGATTAGCATTTTCTTTCTACCACTACATCCCAAAGCCCAAAGTAATGCCCGGCCTCAACTTGTTCTCCTGGTCGAAAGCTGCCACAAAATCTATGCGTCCGAATTTGAGGATATTTTTAATACCAATGTTTAGTTCTAAGTATTGCTTGTCAGTTTTCTGATATAAGTAATGTGCCCCGGCAACAATGCGGAATTTACTTTTTCGTACCCAGGGGATTTTGTTGATTATAAAACCATTGAAATGATGCTGGTAGTGAGCTTCGAGATATTCATGGTTTGTGCTGTATGTGTAATAATCTAATAAATGAAAACTGTTTTTTCTTTCCTGATGGATAATGGTTTTGTTGCCGTTTCCTGAACAAAGAGAAAATCTATTTTAGCGATTTTGCCCATTTTAACGGCAACAAAACC
>JAYENH010000843.1:0-1720 GCA_034721995.1 Bacteroidota bacterium | reverse complement strand
TTAAAGCTCCGGTAGGAGCGACATATTGGGCAAAGTCGAATCTTATTGGCAAGAGAACCAGGACTGACATGACCGCCTATTCTTAAATCCACGAATAAAAAGTGTAAACTGAGAAATGAAAAATCCCGACTTTTCCCTTGCTCTATTAAATTTGAGAATTTACACTTAATGTATTACCTTGCAACAATTATCAATTCTAAAAACTAAAACTAAAACTATGAGAAAATCAAGATTACTACAATTATCCGCAGTATTTATTCTGATTAGCTTATTTTCAAGTTGTGCAACATTTAAGTCGGACATGATTGGGAAATACGACCAATCGGGCGAAAAAAACTATAATGCCCAAGCTGTTGAAGTTTTGTTCCTGTTTAGCCATTACAGGCAAACAAAGGGTTTCGATGCTATACCAATGTTAGACAGACGACCAATTAGTGGTTTTAACGATATTTTTATCGATGCCATGAACGAGTTCAGTAATATTGACAACTACTCGACATTTACCGATTTGTCGTCGGATGTTGATAAACCGAAAAGACGCAAGGAAAAAGACAGCCTGATGCACTCGAACGACTACATTATTAAGGTTAAATTCCTGAAAGAGAAATCATTTGCCAAACACTTTTTTGCGACTATTGGATCGGTAATCAGTGCAACCATTTTGCCTATGCCATACAAATACGATTACACTGCAACAATTGATGTTTTCAATTCGGAACAAAAATTAATTAAATCTTATACGAGGAAAATGTATCTCAAAAAATGGTGGCAAACTTTTATGTTGTTCCTATACCCTTTTAATCATGAAAAAAGGAAGAAGGAACTTTTATATGTTGAAATCCTTCACGATATGTTCAAACAAATTGAAAGTGAGAAGATTTTGAAGTAGGTCATTTTCTTTTTTCGTTGCGACAACAATATCATCCGGTTTATGAAACAATTTTGTTTACAATAGGTCAGGGGAGCTGATAATTGTGTCACCCTTTCAGGGTTCTGTTCGTTGTTTCGGTCTGTATCACAGGGTTTCGCTGCGCTCCACCTTGTGCTATTACATTTCGCTCTTTCAGAGCTTTAATTAGGTTTTGTATTAAAAAAGAAGAAAGCCTATACAAAAATGCGACAAATGCAGTTTGCTAACAAACCCAGGTAATTGACTTATAATGTGTTCAAGGATCATGAGTTGAGTATAGGAAAAACTATTGAATGACTATTTACTAAAATACTTTCCTATCATCCCCAAAAGCACATTTCTATCTATTGGTTTTGAAATATAATCTGTGCAACCTGCTTCCAGCGATTTTTCCTTATGGCCGGGAAGGGCATATGCAGTTTGAGCTATTATTGTTACATCTTTGTTGAACTCACGAATTTGCCTTGTAGCTTCGAAACCATCCATTTTGGGCATCCTTATATCCATCAAAACAAGATCGATATCGGGGTTTTTCTTACAAAGTTCAACTGCTTCGATTCCTGTTTTTGCACGAAAAACTTCTTTGCTGTATTTATCTAAAATTATTGAAAGAAGCATTTCCGGCACTTCTTCATCTTCCGCAATTAATACTTTTAGATTTTCAAACTGAATATCCAAAGTTTTTGTTTGTGCTTTTTCAGGAACTACAGGTTTATTGTTTTCATTACCGGTATAAGGTATTGTAAAATAAAATGTAGAGCCTGTTCCTTCTTGCGACTTTAGCCACATTTTACCACCAAGCATTTCTAC
>JAYENH010000842.1:0-1731 GCA_034721995.1 Bacteroidota bacterium | reverse complement strand
CAAAATCGGGCCGCATTGTAATTGCTGCATCGAAACTTTTAAAAGCATTCTGGTAGTTGCCTGTTTTCGAATAACTGATACCGATATTGTTGTAGCAGAAAACCGATTGCGGATTGTACTTTATGGCTTTTTTGTAATCTTCGATAGCATCTTTGTTCCGGTCTAAATTCGATAGTGCCAGGCCGCGGTTGTTCCAGCCTATCGACGATTCGGGATATTTTTCGCTTACATCGGTAAAAAGGGCCAGGCTATTTTGCCAGATATTGCTGCGCTGGTACGAAACAAAACTTAGCAATAAGGTATAAACCGAAATTACTGCAATTACAGCCGTCGAATACTTTTTGTTTTTGTTAATAATCTTATCGGCATACCAGGCAATTATCAGGAAAAAACCAATGGCAGGAATGTAAACATAGCGGTCGGCTGTAATGAAATCGCGCAAGGGCATTAATTGCAAAACCAGCGCAATGTTCATTAAAAAGAAAAGTATGCCAAAAGTAATTACAGGGTTCTTTTTTATTGATTTAAAGAAAGCGTAAATTATAAGGATTACCGGAACAAGGTACAGCCACAACACATTTGAAAACTCTTTCATAGAACCTGTCGGGTAGGGATGAAAAGCCGACATTTTGAAAGGGAAAATCATCTGGAGCAGGTATTGGATAAAAGCATACGCCGAATATGCAATTTGCTCGTGGAAGGGGTTTTTGTTGTCGTCGGTAAAAAATTCGCCTGTGCGCGAACTGTATATGGTTACAATGCCCATAATACCGGCCAATATTAAAAAGGGTAATTTTTCGAGGATAACTTTCTTGTCCAAAAGATTTCTTTTCAGGATAAAATCGATAGCTATAAGGCTAACTGCAAGTGTAACTGCTTGCTCTTTGGCCAGGAACGAAACGATGAAGAAAAAGATGGCAAGCAGGTAGTTGAGCAGTTTTTTGCCATTTACATATTTGATGTAGGCAATGCACGATGCCAGAAAGAAAATGGTGTACAATGTTACTTTCTGCGCCGAAATCCAAACCACCGATTCTACCTGCAGGGAATGTACACCAAATAGAATGGCAACGATAAAAGCAATCCGGTTTTTTTTGAAAAGCAATTTTATCAACCAAAAAACCAAAACGATATTAAGTAAATGATACAATATTCCAAATACATGGAAAGAAAGTGGCTGCCCCCCTCCTATCGCATATTGCATTCCGAGGCTCATAGTACAAACCGGACTGTACTGCCCTTTGTAGAATTCAGAAAAAATGGCAGGCAATCTTGCAATCGAAAAGTTTACAACATCGGGATTTTCGTATACCATCCAGTCGTCGTCCCAATTTACAAATTCGTTGTCTAACGATGGGGAAAATAGTGCGAAACAGAAAACGAGAAACAAGGATAGCCATAATAAATTCTTTTTTGAAAAGATGGCTTCGTTGGTTTCCGAAGTTGTTTTGCCTTGTTTTGCTTTCTTTTTCATGAATAAAATTTTGAATACAAAACTGCCACTAAATCAGTAAAAATAAAAATATCAGAAAAAATTGCCACCGGTTCGCAAATTGTAATTTAATGCTGTTGATAATTAATCATTGAGAACCTTTGCGATAACTTTTGCGAACCTTTGTGTAACAGCTATTGCGCCGCTATTACGCAGAGAAACGCAAAGGACCGCAGAGGTTCGCAAAGAAAAAAGAAAGATTTTATCTGGGGCAAATTATAACATGGTGGACAGATACT
>JAYENH010000841.1:0-7931 GCA_034721995.1 Bacteroidota bacterium | reverse complement strand
AACCTATTACTTTTGCATCGCATTTTTAAGATGTAGGAAACACTCCTCAGTAGCTCAGTTGGTTAGAGCACCTGACTGTTAATCAGGGGGTCGATGGTTCGAGTCCATCCTGAGGAGCAAAAAAAACCCGAAAGGGTTTTTTTTGTTTCTATGTATAAAACAAATTTTATAGTCTCCTAAAATGTAAGCCCGATTTTTAATGCCCCTGAATAAATATATCCTTTTATGGCAGCATTGTCATGCATTGTGTTTATGTCCTGATAGCGAAACGAAAGACCAAGAATAATTGTGTTTTGTAAGTTGCTCCTGATTTGAATTCCTATTTCCGGGTTTATCGCAACACCGTGCATCCCAAACATTCCTTCTATCCCGACAGGATAATAATACTTATTTGTGCTTTGGCATTGCCCAAAAAGGAGAAAACAAAAACAAATGGAATGATAAAGTTTAGTGTTTTCTTGTGTGTTTTAGCTGATATCATTTTAAATACAATTTGAAATTCTAATTATTTATCGAGTTGCAAACCCGCTCCAAAAGAAAATTTTATCACCGGTTCGTTAAAAACATAAAATATATTTCTCTGTTTTTCTGAATTTTGCGATTTTGCATAAAATTTTACATTTTCAGGCCGGTACATTAACAAACAACTTATATGCAATCATAAAAAACTTACAGATCGCAATCATTTCCCCCTTAACTTTGTTGTATTAGAAAACCAACAAACATGAAAATTTCAGTAATAGCTTTTATACAAATAATATTTCTTCTGATGGTTAGTTCCCAACTTCATTCTCAGGAATTCGACCCTTACAAACTGGAGAAGGAAGGAAGGATTATTCATCCTGTAAATTCTTCGGAAGGAATTTTATTTACTGACAATTTCTATTCGGCCATTTATTTATTTAAAAATGGTGAGACCAGACAGATTTTTGCAAGCCCAAATTGTGGAAGGGATTTTCAGCTTTCGCCCGATAAATCGAAAGTGGCTTTTAAATTCATCGATTCCTTAGGCAGGCAGGCCCCGGCAATCTTCGACCTGAGAAATCAAGCTTTACAGCTTTTGCACAAATCTGAGAATCTTTGCGGACAGCCTGTGTTTTGGGGCAAATCGGGAATAGCTTATACAATTGGTCATTCGGTTTTTATTATTTCTGATGAAAACGAAATCGAAGTTAATATCAGCAATTACTGCAACCAGATTGCTGTGTCGCCCGATGCTTCGTGTTTTATCTGGAACGATAAAAACCAACAGTTATACTTACATGATTTAGAAAAAGGAGTTGATAAACAAATTTCCAATCCTGGCATATCTTGTATAAACCCAAAATTCTCGCCCGATGGCAGCAAAATAGTTTTCAGTTCCATCGGGGGGCAATTGTTTGTTTTTAGTTTGAGCGATAATGAAATTTTTGAAATTGGCAGTGGAGGGAATCCTTGCTGGCTCAACTCATCAGAAGAAATTATTTTTGAACAATCAACAATCAAGGATTTTAAATTCATCAATTCCGATCTTTTTATTGTCGATTATAGAGGCCGGAATAAAAGACAGCTTACCGCGGATCAAAAAATTAACAAAAGCCAGCCATTTTATGATAATGGAGAATTACTTTTCGCATCGGTAGAAAACCGTAAAATCTTTTCTGCCAAAATTGATTTTGAAAAAGCCGAACTGAAAGATCTGCAAATTCTCTTTGAGCATAACCAGCTCCTTCCTATGCGGTATTATCCGGTACATAAATTTATCAGGCAAAAAAACCTTGTCGATCTGGGCGAAATGCCTTATATCCATCAGGTGTACGACACACCCGACTTCCACGATGGCAGCGGTTCGTGCGGGCCAACAACGGCAGTAATGGCTTTAGCTTCGTTTAATATTTTACCACCCTGGCCCACCACTATCAATAAATTATTTATCCATGAAAATGATTTTGGATCTTACGTTGCCGATAAATACCATTTCAACGGCACTTTTTTCGATAGCTACACAAACCCATATTCTTCCAATTCCTGGGGAGCATATTCTTATATGTGGGCAACGGGATCGCCAAGTTCTACAATGCGCAATTATTATTCAATTCACGGGTTGGATGCCTCGCAAAGCTGGACCTACAATTGCAGTTTTGACGATACGAAAAACGAAATTGATGATGGATTTCCTCACACTATTTGCAATTACATGACTGTTGCCGGACATATTATCCTGGCAAAGGGCTATATCGAAAATCAGTTTACTTTGCTTTTTCACGACCCATTCGGAAATAAAAACACAAGCGGCTACCCAAGCTACGACGGGGCAAATGTTTTTTACGACTGGCCCGGCTATAATAACGGTTACCAAAACCTCGATGCAGACGGTACGCACGGCGGCATTGCATGGTCGGTTACCACACGTAAAAACATTCCTGTTTATAACGATACGATTGTTGATGACCTGGCTTTTGGGCATGGCTTTTATATTTTTAACGAACCTCCCTCGCACATGCAATATTTCCGCGACCAAACATCGGGTTATAATAACCACTCGTGGTGGACAATAACAATTGACTCTAACATTGATGTATGCAACGTTACATGGCAAGCGAATATTTTGGAAGACGGGCTTTACGAAATTTCAGCATATATTCCTGCAGGGTTCTCCAATGCGCAACAATCGAAATATTATATTTCAACAAACCAAAATACTTCTGAGGTTATTATTGATCAATCGCAGTATAGCAATGAGTGGGCCTTGTTGGGATATTTAGACTTAACAGTAAGCAGGCTCAACACAGTTTATCTCGGAGATAACACCGGAATTGCCGGACAGCAAATGGTATTCGATGCCATGCGTTTTAGCAGGGCAGCTTTGATAGATATTCATGAAATTTCAAACTCAAAAGAGAAAATGTTTATCTTTCCCAACCCTGTGGTTGATGAATTCACAATTATCCTTCCTAAATCAGAAATAATGGCAAGGATAAATATCATAGATATGAAAGGCCGGTTAGTCTATTCTGATGATATTTTTCCATCTCAGCATAATTTAAAAATAAATGTACAAAAGTTAAATTTTGTGTCGGGGATATATTTTGTTTTATATAATAATGGTGTAAATAATTATTCAATTAAAATCAGTATTCCATAGTAGCTGCATACACATTAATATCTTAATTTCTCATATTGCGTATTACCATTTGTTGAACTAAACCTCACTATCGTTCGGTAGCCAATAATATTTATGGCAACACATGTAAACCACATACAAAACAAAATGTAATAGTCACGAATGTACAAATTGTTTCGAATAATGAATAAATTATGCCCAACTTTATACGAGTATCCATATTTGAACAAATGTTGTTTCAAAACAAACTTTCATACTCATATTTTTCATTATCTTTATTGTCTAAATTTCAGACAAAAACAGTACTGAAAAAACTTGAAAAATTGATTACACAATGTATATGGTGTAATTCCCCAAAAACCGGTTTAGTTCAACATTAAGCACAACTTGTCCCGTATTTTTATCGGGATATTCGGCTAAAGCCGAAAACGATGCTTAGTTGTTACCCACTGGCTGTTTTCTGCCGTCAGCGTTGGCAAGACATACTCTTTGACAAGTTTAGGCTCGTAGGGTAGCTTTTCGTGCGACTTGGCAATGTGTATGACTTTAGCGTTTGCATTCAGTGTTCAGAAGTTAATTTAGTAGGATGGTAAAATCAAAAATATAATGGTCTAGACATTCCTTATTTAAATGTAAAGATTCGTAATGCTTGTCATGATATTTACATTCTGCCTTAATCAATGTTTCTTTCTCTCTATTATCTTTCATCAGTAAGGAATTAATTCCATTAATTGTTAATTCCACATCACCCTTTAATAAATATCCAATCAAACATCCGTTCTCATATTTTTTTGAATTGAAATTGTCAATTCCTGTGTCAATATATCTTCTTTTTAAGGCAGAGCTTTTTTCCTTCAGATTTTTGGCTTCAAAAAAGTATTGATATTCTATATTCGATTTAATTGTTGCAAACCTCAAATCTATTCTTGGGTACTTTGCAGCAAAACCTTTCTCTTTTTCAATAGACTTCTTTGGAAGATGATGCTCAACATTGCTAATAATCGACCAGTTTAATCTTGATTGGTTTGAATCAATGTATTCATGCAGTTGTGCTGTTATATCATTTTCATCCCAATCGAGAGATATTGATTTATCATACATAGCCTTTTTATATGCTGCAACGAATAGTTTTAGGCATCGATGTTTAAATGCATTTCTAAATGCGCTCTTAACTTTACTTGCCATAATTAATCCTCAATTAAAATTTCAAGAATTAATTCAGTGGCATCTTCCATTGCCATTGTCTTAGTCCAAAATCGCCTTTGGTTAGGGCGTATTATATAATAAACTCCATCACTAACCTTGTAATTCAATTTTTTTCTGAAATAGATATTAGTTGCTTTTTCCTCCCATAATTGCTTATCAAGTCTTTTCAATTCGTTATTTATATCTTCTTTTGATTTGAACAATCGTTTTTCCTCATCTTCAAATGAAACCTTAATCGCCACTAAAGGAGAGAACCTATTTATATCAAATACTGTAGCATTAGCAAATAATTCCTGTCCATCCAAAAAGTCATTTAACTCATGGCATAACATAAAGGTATAATTCTCTAAATCAATTACAGGAAGTAGTGCTTTAGATTTTTTATTATTATGAAATAAATCAATGGTGCTTTCAATTGCATTATTGATTAAGATTGCTTCTTTGGTACTTATTCCTAAACTTTCATTTATTATTGATTCAATTGTTTCATTAAAATAATTATCAATAACATTGTCATTCAACAAAGTAAATTCTTTTTTCGCACTTAATATTTGGGTAACTTCCTTTTCTATTGTGGTTATTTGTTTAGAATCTAAATCTATTGGTATTGAAAGATATTCATTCTTCATTATTTGCTCTCTTTCTACGCCATAAGATGAAATCGTCATAAAAAGAAAATAACTACTAAGCTTCGAATTTAGATATGCCAATAATACATTTAATAATTTCTCATTTTCAGGATTAGTATAAAAACCGTAAACACCATCCCGAAACGCACAATTATATTCTAACAAAGAAGCACACACTGCATTGTTTTCTAATCCTTTCTTTACGACAATATGTGGTGCATTATAAGCATTCATATCTCCTAATCTTCGAAAGGTCGATAGTTCTTCAATTTGAGAGATATGTTCAACGTTATAAAAAACTTTGTAAAAATCAATTGCCTTTTTTGTTTTAATAGAACCCTTAATCTTTCCCAAGTTTTCCTTTGGGGTATAATATCTATTAATGTTTTCAGCATCAATATAATCTAAACTACTTAACAATTCAGAATTCAATGGTTTATCTTTAGTTTGAGTTAATAATTGAAAACCAACTCCTGATTTTATTTGATTCTTACTTAAGAAAGAATTAATAGTAGTCTCTTTTTTTTCAATTAGCCTGTTGATTAAATGGTAATCACCCATTCCTCCCCACATAGCTATTTTCCAAATTTTAGTCTCAGGTTTTTGACACTCTTCCCTTGGTAGAAATTTCACATCGGTACTGTCAATTGAGACCCCTTCCAGAACATTACTTTTAACATATGTTTTTGGGGCATAATAAACAATTCTGTCAGAAGAATTTTGAGGAATATCTTTTTTATAAAAAGCAATACTAATTGGTCCAACAGCTGAGCCAAATAGTTGTCCTCCAAAACTTCTGGGTGCTTTTCTGAGAATAGAAAAATTATATACTTTTTCTACATAAGTCTCATTAAATAACCATTCTCTAAATTTTTGATATGTTGAGCTGGTATTAGTTAATACCTTTGTGTTGAAAATAAGAGCAACTTCACCATTAGGTGAGAATTTAATTGCTTTGTGGAGAAATGGTAAAACCATTTCTTGGGCAAAACCATTCTTGTAACAATAGTTTCTTATTGATGGTAGCAATTTTGTCGTTCCAAACGGGGGGTTTCCAACAATCAGGTCAAACTTAATATCTTCTATCTCCTTATTATCTTCAATAGTATCTCTACAAAACAGGTTGTTGCCCTGTACTTTTAAGTCGGCGTCATTAGGATTATTAATAAGGGCGGGCAATTTGTTATTTTCTTCCTGCCATATTGTTTTTGGGTTCAAATTATCAACCAATGCTAAGTAAAGACTAAATGCAGCTACTTTAATTGCTTGTGGTTGTAATTCAATTCCAAAAATATTATTTGTCAATAATGCTTTTAGTTCATCAAAATCAGAAAGTTTTTTGTTGTATTTATTCTCATGACGTTTTACCAATCTCTTGAAACTTTCAACAAGAAAAATACCTGAACCACACGCTGGGTCTAGTGTTTTTACATTGTAGTTATCTTCATTGTTATTTACCGGGAGCTTTTCATTTAGGACTAATTCAACTAACGATGGAGGCGTGTAATAAGTTCCCGTTTGCTGTTTTTTTAACGGGTTTATTTTTGCAAGGAAATTCTCATAAATCTCACTCAACAATTCAATTTGAATAATTTTAAAATCGAATAACCTCCAGTCAGCAAAAAGTTTAACTTGTTGTTTGCTACCATCGTTTCCACTAATAAAACATTCTTTGATTAACCGAAGTTGACCTTTGTTTAATCGAACTTCACTATTTGTAAGTGTAAATAAACTTCCATTGAATCGCTCAGCTAACTTTTTATAAAGTGAATAAGTTGCATCAACATCCTCTAAAATATTGAAATAAGATGTTGCTTTTGACTTGAATTGAGAATAAAATTTTTCATCTGTTGCTTTTCTGTCCTCCAAATACAACAGGAACAAAGAACGCATCATAATTTTATGAATCAAATCTAATTTCAAGCCTTGTTCTTTTAATTCTGTAGCAGTATTAAACAAACTCTCAACTAAAAATTTATCAACCCTGCGTTGTAAATTAATTCTATTCCGTATTGTTGTTGCCTCTTTTAATGTCCAAATAATACCAGTATCTATGGCTATTGATGAAAATATGCTGACTAAATGAGCTAATTCTTCTTTGTCCGATAGAGTAGCTCTTTTTATTTCAAGTTTCTCAAGTTCTTTTTCATAATTTATATCTTCTTGCTTTATAGAAAAAGGTTTTTCAGCACAATTATAAATTCGTATTTCTGTTTCATTATGTACATATAAAAACAGAACCTTTTTATAATTCCATATCTTACGCTGAATTATTGCTATTTGCTTTAAAGTAGAAATATCAAAAGAAACTACCTGTTTAAGAAAGACTGCTGGATAACTATTATTTTCATCATCACAGAAATATATTTTATCTATTCCAAACTCTTTAACCAAATCTATTGTAGCAGATTGGCTATTAGTTCGAGCCTTTGATTTAACACTAACAGCTCTTTCAAATCCTAATTGCTGTAAGATTGTTGAAGTTGTCATATTATTGTTTTCTTTCAGTTAATAATTCTTTGACTTCTATATCTAAAATTTCAGCAATTTTGTATAAGTCTTCTAAACTAGGTTGTCTTCTGTTTTGAGCATAAGAATTTACCATATTATAACTCTTTCCCATTTGTTCAGCCAACCGTTTTTGTTTTATTCCTTTGGTTTCTAATACCTCTTTAATTCGATTCATTTCAATACCATATTTAATGGTTACTAAAATACACTATATATTTTAACATCTCACAAAATGAGCATTTAAATTATCACCAAGTATGGACTGGTAAATTTTACTCTTTTGGTTTTTTATGGATGATTTTAGCGTTGGCAAAACCAAATGTGTAAAATGTGCGTTGGGATTTTCAGCTTGTGGGTAACTTGTAAATATATTAAGATGTAACTCTATTTTTCCTTTGTCATCTGGAGGAGTTGAATATATACGCCCAGATTGGGCGTATATATTCAACTCGTGTCTATTTTTTGTTAAATATGTCATCAAT
>JAYENH010000840.1:0-1765 GCA_034721995.1 Bacteroidota bacterium | reverse complement strand
GTCGATTTCCTTTACCGATACATTGTAATTCTTTATTCGCGAAAAAGATTTTTCCATTTCGTTCAGTTCGTGGTAATGAGTAGCAAACAATGTTTTTGCCCTTGCATTTGGCTTTTCGTGGATATATTCGGCAATAGCCCAAGCAATAGATATTCCATCGTAAGTGCTTGTTCCCCGTCCCAGTTCGTCCAATAAAATAAGGCTTCGCGACGAAAGGTTATTCAAAATACTTGCGGCCTCGTTCATCTCAACCATAAAAGTCGATTCGCCAAGAGAAATATTATCGGAAGCCCCAACCCTTGTAAAAATTTTATCAACTACTCCAAGCTTTACCGATTTGGCAGGCACAAAACAACCTATCTGGGCCATCAGGGTAATCAATGCTGTTTGGCGCAATAATGCCGATTTACCCGACATGTTTGGTCCGGTAATCATAATTATTTGTTGCTTTTTGTTGTCAAGATAAACATCGTTTGGAATATATTCCTCGCCCAGTGCCAATTGTTTTTCGATTACCGGATGCCTGCCTTGTTTAATATCAATAACATCGCTGTTGTCGATTTCAGGTTTTACGTAATTATTTTCGACCGAAATAGTGGCAAATGAAATTAGGCAATCTAAGCGGGCTATCAACGAAGCATTTAGCTGAATTGCCGGAATAAATTCACTTATGCTGAAAACCACATCATTAAAAAGTTGAATTTCAAGTTCTTTGATTTTTTCTTCGGCACCTAAAATTTTTGTTTCGTATTCTTTTAATTCCTCAGTAATATATCGTTCGGCCGATACAAGGGTTTGTTTTCTGATCCATTCTTCGGGAACCTTGTCTTTGTGTGTGTTACGTACTTCAATATAATAGCCGAAAACATTGTTAAAGTTGATTTTCAACGAAGGGATTCCGGTTCTCTCTATTTCGCGTTCCTGTATCTGTTTCAGAAAATCTTTGCCCGAAAAAGCAATATTCCTTAAATCATCTAATTCTTCCGAAACCCCATCGGCAATAACATTCCCTTTTGTTATCAGTGCAGGAGGATCGTTCTTTATTTCTTTTTCAATCCGGTTACGTACACTCAGGCATGGGTTTAACTGTTCTGCTATGGCCATTAAGCCGGGGTTCTCAGTTGATGTACAAGAAATTTTAATTGTCTCGATAGCATTTAGCGCATTTTTAAGCTGAACAATTTCGCGTGGCGATATACGACTTACCGCTACCTTTGAGATTATCCTTTCCAGATCGCCAATATGTTTTATTGCTGATTCGATATTTTCTTTCTCATCTTCCGAAGTAAGGAAATAGTCGACCATTGCGTGCCTGTCGTGTATGGGCTTTACATCTTTCAATGGCAAAGCTACCCAACGTTTTAGCATACGCGATCCCATTGGAGAAATAGTTTTGTCCATTACATCGATCAAGGTTTTGGCTCCTTCGTTTAAGGAATAAAATAATTCTAAATTCCTGATAGTAAACTTATCTAACCAAACGTAACGGTCTTCCTCAATGCGGCTAATCGAATTAATATGTCCGGTTCGTTCGTGTTGGGTCAAATCTAAATAATGAAGGATGGCCCCGGCAGCCTTTACTGCAAGAGGAAGTTTCTGTATGCCAAAACCTTTTAGCGATTGTGTGCGAAATTGTTTTAGTAGGCGGTCATGTGCCGATTCTTCGTTAAACGCCCAATCCTCAATTCCGTAGATATAAAGTTTTGTACCGAAAAGTTCTTGTATCCTTTGTCGTTGACTGCGTTCAAAAATCACTTCTTTTGGC
>JAYENH010000839.1:0-7975 GCA_034721995.1 Bacteroidota bacterium | reverse complement strand
TATGGGCGAACGACGATGGCATTGAACACGATTCGCCCATAAATTAACTGTACTCATGCTAAAGGCAATAACAGTAACTATAAGTGAAACTAATATTCTATTTAATGAAAACCAACTCATCTAATTATCTATTTATAAAGATTTTTCGATGTGCAAAAATAAATAATTTATGTAAACTGCACTATGCTAATTTATAAAATAGTTTACAAATCTGTTTTATGACAAATAAAAACAGGGAATGTTCAATTGCTTGCATTATTCATAAAGAAATAGTATTTATGAAAGATTTTATTAATTTTGTAATGCACAAAGTTATAGGATGAATAAAGAATATGTAATATCGAAATTTAAGTCTGGTGTTCAACAGATTGACAGGAAAGCAATAATCCTTTTATATGGTTCGCGTGCAAGAGGAGATAGCAGAGTTGATTCTGATTGGGATTTTTTAGTTTTAACAGACCTTCCGGAAAATACCGAAACGAAGAAATTATTCAGGGACAAGATTTTTGATACTGAACTGGAATTAGAAGAAGCCATAAGCACAATTATTCATAATAAAGAAGTTTGGCAAGAATATGAAGTAACACCATTGTATCAGATAATTTCAAAAGAGGGGATACAAGTTTGAAACGAACACTGGAAGATTTGATAAATTATAGGATCCATCGGGCCTATGAAAGCTTTTACTCATTCAGGTATAAAATCAGAGTTTCACAAAATTTTTATTAAGACTGGTGTTTTCGACAATTCAATAGGGAAATTATACAGCGAATTATTCGACAAAAGACATCAGGGCGATTATCATGATTTCTATTCATTCGAAAAGGACGAGATTGAACCTTTAATGGATAAAACTTTTGAATTTATTAAAACTGTCGAGGAATACATTAAAAGGTATTAATCCTGTATTGAGCAAGTCCAAACGAGGCTATCTTAATGTTTGATTTTGCGTCGACAATCTCAAATTTCCTGAATATCTCATATTCCAATTCTCTAATTCTTCAAGCAATCCCCTGATAAATCCTAATGTTTTCAAGAATGGGAAATTTGTCGTACACCTGTTCATTTTTCCTACTTTTGCGCAAAAAAATTTTACAGAGTGAAAGTCCATACTGATATAGAAAGTTTTTCGGCCCATAACCCAATTGTTACTATGGGCATGTTCGATGGGATACATTTGGGGCATAAAAAAATCCTGAGCAGGTTAAAAGAATTATCGAAAGAAAAAGATGGCGAAAGCGTTGTAATTACTTTCTGGCCACACCCACGGCTGGTATTAAACAACAATTGCGATAAACTTCGTTATCTGAGCACAATTGATGAGAAATTGTTGTTGTTAGAAAAAGCGGGTATTGACCATACTATTATATTTCCCTTTACACACGAATTTGCCAAAAAAACCGCTTGTGAATTTATCGAGGAAATCCTTGTTAAAAAAATCAGGATAAAATATCTGATTGCAGGTTTCGATCATCATTTTGGGCACGACAGAAAAGGTTCGCTCGAAGATTTGAATGCTTGCGCCGGAAAAAATAATTTTAATGTCGAAAAATTAGAGGCACTTTCTATTAATGATGAAATTATCAGTTCAACCATAATCCGAAAAATTATTGAGTTAGGCGATATTCCTAAAGCCAATAAATATTTGGGTTACGAGTATTTCATTCTTGGAAAGGTAGTTAAAGGAAACAGGATTGGCCGGTCTATTGGTTTCCCCACGGCAAACATCGAATTGACCGACGGGCACAAATTAAGGCCAGGCATCGGGGTTTATGCTGTTGAGGTTGAATTTGGCGGCAAAAAGTTCAAGGGAATGTTAAATATAGGTATCCGTCCAACTATCCACGAAGCTACAAAAGTTAAAAGCATCGAAGTGCATATTTTCGATTTCGACAAAGATATTTATGGCGAGAATGTTCAGGTAATCTTCAAGAAAAAAATCAGGGAAGAAAAAAAATTCGCTAATGTCGAAGCCCTGAAAAAACAATTGGAGATTGACAGGAGTATTATTTTGGGAATCAATATTTAAACTTTGCGTATCTTTGCTGCACATAACGTGTCTTTGCGTAATAGCAAATTAGTTATTACACAAAGTTTCGCAAAGGTAACGCAGAGCTTCACAAAGAAAAACGCACAAAAGACTAATTTATAAACAATATTCTTTGTTGCTTTTAGTGCTTTCGTGGTATAAAAAAAGAATAGTATGAAACCAGCTTTATTCGGAAAAACCCTCGGTGAACTGAAACAGATTGTATCAGAATTAAACCTGCCAAAGTTTACAGCCAAACAGATTGCCGATTGGCTCTATCAAAAAAATATTAGCTCGATAGATCAGATGAGCAATTTGTCGAAAAAGGCAAGGCTTGCCCTTAACGAAAAATTCAGTTTTGGTTTAACTTCTCATTCCAAAGTGCAGGTTTCGGCCGATGGCACAAAAAAGTACCTCTTCACAACCTCTCAGCATAAATTTATCGAAGCTGCATATATTCCCGAAAATGACAGGGCTACTCTTTGTGTTTCGTCGCAAGTGGGTTGTAAAATGGGCTGCGAATTTTGCATGACAGGCAAGCAGGGTTTTCAGGCACATTTAACAGCAGGCGAAATCCTTAACCAGATTTACAGCCTCCCTGAGAAAGAAAAACTTACAAACATTGTTTATATGGGCATGGGCGAGCCTTTCGACAACCTGACAGAAGTTTTAAAGAGCCTCGAAATATTGACCTCGGAATGGGGGGCCGCAATGAGTCCGCGCCGCATAACGGTTTCTACCATTGGAATTATTCCGGCAACGAAAGAGTTTTTAGAACGCAGCAATTGTCATCTTGCCATTAGCCTGCATACCCCTTTCGAAGATGAACGCAGGAAACTCATGCCTATCGAAAAAGTTTATCCTTTAAAGGATTTACTGAAAGAAATAAAAACCTGGGATTTTGGCCGACAGCGCAGGGTTTCGTTCGAGTACATTATGTTTAAGAATTTAAACGATACCCCTGCGCACGTAAGAGAATTGTCGCGAATACTGTCAGGTATTTCTTGCCGGATCAACCTCATCAGGTTTCATCCCATTCCGGGCACGGCACTCGAAGGGACAGATGCAGGAAAAATGGAACTTTTCAAAACTGCACTCGAAAACAAAAACATTACTACAACCATTAGAAAATCGAGGGGCGAAGATATTTTTGCAGCCTGCGGTTTGCTTTCGACAAAGGAGATGGTAAAGAAAACAGAGAGGGATAATTAGTCTCCGAATGGCAACAATATCAACAGCTTAGTATTGATGCCTTTTGTGGTTACAACAATCATCCGTACTGTTTGCTGAATGT
Source organism: Bacteroidota bacterium (assembly GCA_034721995.1). GTDB lineage: Bacteria > Bacteroidota > Bacteroidia > Bacteroidales > M50B96 > JAIOYV01. Next base: position 4,652 of record JAYENH010000839.1, on the reverse strand, counting down.
TCTACAATATATATATTGCCTGAATCTCTACTTTTTTTGTTGAAAACTATACAGTTGAAATTTACAATACACACACCGATATTTATATCCTTTTCAGTATAAAATAATATTTACTTTTGTGCAGTTTTATTTTACGAACTGAATGAATTAAGTATATGACAGAACAGATTGAGAAAAAACCGGGCAAAAGCATTAATATCCTATATATTTCTGTAATTGTAGTTTTGGTAGTAGTAATTGGTATAATAAGCTACCTTTATAAAACACAAATTGACGAAACGGAGATAAAAATTGCCGAAGTTGTTAAAACTACCCGCGAGAAAGCCGAAGTTAAAGCAGAACTGAGCGCAATGTATATTCAATATGATTCGGTACAAACAGATAATGACAGTTTGAATTTTATCCGCAATACCCAAAAAGACAAGATAAAAGATCTGCTGAAAAATCTCAACAACAAGAAATTTGAAATTCACACTTTCAAGAAGGAAATAAAAACAATGCGCAATATTATGAAAAGTTATATTGTGCAGATTGATTCGCTGAATACGCGCAATCAAATACTGATTGCCGAAAACAAAGATGTAAAAGCAAAATTCAGAAAAGAAAAAAGTGCGAAAGAAAAATTAATGACAGAAGCACAACAACTGGAACATCAAATTGAAAATGCTTCTGTTTTAAAGGCAAAAGAAATTATTGTGGAGCCTTTAAAGAAAAGAGGGCGCAAAACAAAATCGGCCAAACGTGTTGAAAAAATCAAAATTTGTTTTCAGCTACCCGATAATACTATTGCCCAAAGTGGCGATAAAGAAATTTATGTTCGCATTGCCCGTCCCGACGAACTTGTACTAACCGAATCGAAAGATAAACTGTTTTTGTTCGAGGGAAAAGAAATTGTGTATTCAGCTATGCGCATTGTTGAGTATAACAATTTAACTGTGAACAATGCCTGCATTTATTACGACAATTACGAAGAACTAATTGCCGGCACTTATAATGTTGATATTTTCTCCGATGGTCAGATAATTGGCCAAAGTACTTTCATTTTAAAATAACCTGAACGATTTCTAAGGAATAATTAGATCAATTGGAAGTTTTGGCTATTTCTTTTTCATTACTCCAACACTTCGTTACTCCATTATAAAATGCTGAAGAACTCCAAATTTTCGAGATTGGGGAATATCGCATTTCTATTTAGCACTTAAACACCTTATTGCCAATTGGCGTGCTTCTTCATTGCTAAAAATATAATCTTGTAACGAAGGTTTATTTATGAACACTGATTCCTGAAGAACGCTCTCAATAATATCAGACATTTGCGTAAAACTAAGTCTGTCATTTAAAAAAGCATCTACTACAATTTCGTTGGCAGCATTCAAAACACAAGGACTATTACCTCCTCGTCGCATTGCATTATATGCTAAATCAAGGTTTCGGAAATTTTTTCTGTCGGGCTGCTCGAAAGTAAGCCGGGGATATTTCAAAAAGCTGAAACGTTTGAGATCAGATTTTATTCGCTTGGGATAACTCAGGGCATATTGTATTGGCAATCTCATGTCGGGCAGGCCCATCTGGGCTTTCATCGACCCATCGCTAAATTGAACAATCGAATGTATTATCGACTGTGGATGTACGATAACATCTATCTGATCGGGTTCCAGTGCGAACAACCATTTGGCTTCGATTACTTCAAGGCCCTTGTTCATCAGGCTTGCCGAGTCGATAGTGATTTTGTTGCCCATATCCCAGTTAGGGTGATTCAGAGCCTCGTGTTTTGTTACCGACGAAAGAAAATGTTTGTTTTTTCCACGAAAAGGGCCGCCCGAAGCTGTCAGATATATTTTTTCGATTGGATTATCTTCTTCGCCAACAAGGCATTGAAAGATAGCTGAATGTTCCGAATCGACAGGAATAATTTGCACACTATGTTCGTGGGCTTTTTGTGTAATAAGCTCGCCGGCAACAACAAGGGTTTCTTTGTTTGCAAGGGCAATATCTTTTTTTGCTTCGATGGCTTTTACGGTTGGCAACAAACCGGCAAAACCAACAATGGCTGTCAATACAATATCAATCGACGGCATTTGCACAATTTCCGATAAGGCATCTTTTCCCGCAAAAACCTTAATAGATAAACCAGACAGGGCATCAGAAACAGTTTTTTTCAACTTTTCATCATCAATAACAATTGCTTTTGGTTTATGCCTCGCAGATTGTTGAATAAGAAGATCGACATTTTTTCGGGCAGTCAAAACTTCAACATTAAATTTATCGGGATTGGCACTTATCACCTCCAATGCCTGTACTCCGATGGATCCCGTTGAACCTAAAATGGCTATCCCCTTTTTCATCTTAACACCTTCTCATTTAAGTTCATATCTTTTCCCTTCTGATTTTCCTTTTAATTATTGATATTAAATGTACGTAAAAAGTAGCATTAATATTTGTAAGCTGTTAACCAAAATGTAAGCTTCGATACTTTTTAAAAGTTAATCCGATACTCCAAAATTCTATTACTCCTACTGTTGGCCCATTTGGTTTTCAATAGTATTTCTAAACATTTATAACTATTCAGCACAACATACTCTTGTTTAAAAATTAATATATTCCTGAGGGTCTAAGGCTTTACCATCGAACCACAATTCGAAATGCAGATGTGGCCCCCATGTCAATTCTCCCGAATTACCAATAATAGAAATTGGTTCTCCGGCCCTAATCCGACTTCCGGTTGTTTTTAAAAGTTCGGAATTATGCTTATAGGCCGATATTAAATTGTATTTGTGTTGTAGCTGTATTACATAGCCAAATTCAACAGACCATGTAGCCGAAATAACCGTTCCGTCGAGAGTAGCAGAAACAACTTGATTTTGCTTGGCAACAATATCGACCCCATAATGATTTTTGTGCATATCGAATTTATTCGTTACAATGCCTTTTATTGGAGCATAAAAGTGAATTTTTGCCAAATCGTTAATTACAGTTTCTTCATTATTCTGATAAATTGAAAATTGGCTTTCTCTCTCAACCTGCTCCCTGAGCAGCGAATCTTCTTTCGATATGGAGAAATCTATATGCTCGTAATTCCTGAAAGTATCATGGGGGCTTTGGTGCGATTCCGGCTCAGTACCCCTCATTATATTTTTTATTGATTCGAAATACTGATCCCTCAGCATAAGTTCATACTCAAGAGAATCGACATATTTTGCATTATTAACAATCATTTCTTGCAGTTTACTGTCGGGGTATCCCGGAATAAGTTGACGCAGAGGGGTAAACGCCATTGATGCCACAACAATTGCCACAATAAAGAAAACAGCAATTACAAGTATCATATAAATATTGAAACGGGTAACATGAAGCGATAAAACTTCTTCGAGGTTGGCTTCGCGTACCATTTTCAGGTAATACTTCTTTTTAAGCTTCTTTATGACTTTCTTTTTAGCTTCTTTTTTTGCTTTCATTAAGGCCATTTTGTTTGTGGCAAAGATAATAAGATTTTTTCTTGGCTTTATTATTTGGAACAGGTCGGCTACTGGCTAAATCTTATTTTTGAATAGTCGGCAACAAATTATTTATCAGATAGTTTCCTCTTTGAAATAACTAAGGCAAATTAAATAAAAGCAATTTCACAGATTATACTATTCTCAAATTAGTGAATTGTTAAAAACAGACGGAATACTTTAGAGTTATTATATTTGCTCCGAAAATGGACAAAAATTTTATTCGCATATTAATAGTAGTAATGTTAGCGGCCCTTGTAGGACTAATAATTCTTCAGACCATTTATTTGCGTGATGCTATTAAGGTGAAAGATAATCATTTTAGTCAGTTAGTTAGCCAATCGCTTGCCGAAACATTTCAACAATTAGAAATTAATAAAACTATGGAGTATTTCAACATAGATACTTTTAGTTCGGAGAAAGCGCATGCCATTCAGAAACCAATAAAAAAAGAAAACACTATTGAGGGCAGTATTGGATTCGAATTTATGATTGACGAAGGAATCACTTACCTTGAAGACACTTTCTTCTGCACATCGAATGTCCGCATCTCAGTGTTTTCCTCAGATTCTATGGTTTTTGCTATTGAAAATGACATAGGCGAAATTGAAAGCCAGACCTACTATTTTGGTAACAACAATAGAAAAAAATCTTACAACAACAATCCACGGGAAAATGTGGTTTCAAAACAGTTTGGGTACATTGAAAATATGGTTGGCCGGATTTTGTCGATCGACCGTGGAACAAAATGGGAATTAAACCAAAGAGAACTGGAAACTACTATCAGGCAAAGCCTTGAGAACAATGGTATTTCTCTCGATTTTGAATATGCTGTGCTTGAACCCAGCACTGGATACATATTATCGTCGTCGAACTTTCAACTCCAAAGCGAAAAGGATATTTACCGGATACAAATTACACCCGATAATTTTTTTGCCCAAGCTAATTATTTAGAGCTGTTTTTTCCTCATAAAGAAAGCTTTCTTCTTAGTTCGACAGGTACAATGGGCATATCATCTTTTATTCTGATCCTTACTATTATTGGACTATTTGCTGTTTCATTAATTATTATCATCAGGCAAAAAAAGCTTTCTGAAATGAAAAATGACTTCATCAATAATATGACCCACGAACTTAAAACGCCCATATCAACATTGT
>JAYENH010000838.1:0-1769 GCA_034721995.1 Bacteroidota bacterium | reverse complement strand
CAAACTTGGATATTTGTGCCAGGTTTATCACAAAAAGAAAATTAATCTTGGTGATTTATAAAGTGGGTTCAGGGTTCTGAGTTCCCGGTTCAGAGCTTAAAGTTATCCTGAATGCCTACTGTTCAATAATTTAACAATTCAACAATTTAGTAATTTAACAATTCAACCAATTCCCATAACTATTTCACGGGCTTTGTCCAGAGCTTTTTCTATGCCTGCCGGATTTTTACCTCCTGCGGTTGCAAAAAAAGCTTGTCCACCTCCGCCTCCTTGAATTTCTTTAGCAAGTTCGCGAATTATTTGCCCGGCATTTAATCCTTTTTCTTCAACAAGATTATGCGAAATCATTACACTTAAATTGGCTTTCCCGTCAATTTCGGCTCCACCTACAAAAATTAAATTGTCAACTTCATCCTTTAGCTGAAATGCAATGTCTTTGACTTCGCCGGCCGATGAAATATCTAATTTTGCCCTTATTAAATTTATACCGTTAATTGTTTCCTTACTGTCTTTCAGTGTAGCCTTCAGGTTTTTTAATTTCTCTTTCGAGAAAACCTCAAGGCTTTTTGTAAGTTTTGTGTTTTCAAAAATCAGGTTTTCAACGTTTTTAATCAAATCGCTTTGATTCTTAAAAAGAGAAGTAAGTTTTTGTAGAGAATTGATGTTTTCGTTTAATAAATCCTCCACTTTATTGCCGGTAACAGCCTCTATTCTTCTTATTCCTGCAGCAATGGCCGATTCGCCCGTAATTTTTATCATGCCGATGTTTCCGGTTGCCTTAACGTGGGTCCCGCCACAAAGTTCAACGGAATCGCCAAAACGGATAACCCGTACAATGTCGCCATATTTTTCGCCAAACAGCGACATAGCCCCCATTTCCTGCGCATCTTTCAAAGGGATTTCACGTTTTTCGTCGAGGCTAATGTTATCACGTATCATTTGGTTCACCATTTTTTCGACTTTTAAAATATCTTCGGAAGATAATTTCTGAAAATGAGAATAATCAAAGCGCAATCGTGCAGGTTCAACCAGCGAGCCTTTTTGTTCAACATGATTGCCAAGAACTTTGCGCAGGGCAAAATGCAAGAGATGGGTTGCTGTGTGGTTATTTGCCGATAAATTCCGTTTATCTTCATTTATTACAGCTTCGAAATCAGCATTAATATTTGCCGGAAGTTTTTTCGCAATATGAACACTCAGGTTATTTTCTTTAACCGTATTTATTATTTCAATCTTCTCATCTTCATTCCTTATATATCCTTTGTCGCCAACTTGCCCGCCACTTTCGGCATAAAAGGGTGTATAATTGAACACCAGTTGAAATAGTTCTTTGTTCTTTTGTTTTACTTTTCGGTAGCGGGTAATTTTTATTTCAGAGCGTGTATTATCATAACCAATAAACTCTTCCTTATCGTCGTGCAATATAATTTGCCAGTCGCCGGTTTCGAGGGTAGCGGCATTTCGCGATCGGTTTTTCTGGGCAGCCATTTCCTCGTCGAATTCACGCTTGCTTACCCTCATATTATTTTCTTTCAGAATAAGTTCGGTAAGGTCGAAAGGAAAACCAAAAGTGTCGTAAAGCTCGAATGCTTCGCTTCCTTTTACAAAGTTATAACCATCGGCTTTTACTTTTGTTATTATTTGGTCAAATCGTTTTATCCCTATGTCTAAGGTTTTTAGAAACGATTGTTCTTCCTCGTAAATTACTTTCTCAATTAATGTTTTTTGTGTATTTAATTCAGGAAAAGCATTGCCCATTGTTTTTGCCA
>JAYENH010000837.1:0-1771 GCA_034721995.1 Bacteroidota bacterium | reverse complement strand
ATCATCGAAAAAGCCTGGCTGCCCCCACTCAAACTTCCATCGTGATCGACAGTAATTGTGTAAGTTGTAGCACTTGAAGGGCTGGCAATATAAACCTGTTCCACATTATCGACATTATTTTCGGCGGCATTTGTAGCGGCATTTGTGGGGTTTGCAGCATCGAGTTTCCATGGATAATATGTGTTTGCACCCTGTGTAATGCGCAAATCCATATCGTTAACAAGCATGGCATCAGTTGGATCGAGCTGTGCAGAAACCGGTGTGCCTTGAGGATCTGTCCATACAATAGTTACTGTTATTGGATTAGTGCCATCGGTAAGAATATCGCGTGAATAGCTGTTCCCATCTTCGATAAAATGTTCAAATATTACATCGGTGGTCTGGTCTTCGGTAATTTTTGCGGCTGCCGATTCGGTATTCATCAAACCCCAGCCAAACTCGTAATCGGGCCCGGTGTTACTCCCTGCTTCATCGGCAGTATTTATAATAAGTGCTTTTAACGTGGCCGCAGTCATTTTACTACCTGCACCGTTTTCATTTTCGTAATGTTCAATCAACAAAGCACACGAACCGGTTACCGATGGTGCTGACATAGAAGTACCGCTTATTGAGGCATAACTACTGTTATTTGAATTGTAAGTAGAATATAAACTTATACCATTGGCTACAATATCGGGTTTTATCCTGCCATCGTCGGCAGGGCCATAAGAGCTAAAACTACTTATTATCACATCCGAAGGTTGAGAATATCCTCCCGTAATGTCATTTACCGCTCCAACGGTAAGTAAGTTTTTAGCAATTCCTTTAGGGCCAATGCAATCATAAGGCCCATCGTCGGGGTAGCTGCCGTCGCCTGTATCGTTCCGGTCGTTGCCTGCCGATTTTATTATAAGGTAGTATGGGGCATTGTAGGCAATTTCGTCCCAATAAGCAGCCCACAAATTATAAAAGCCAAAAAGGTAGTCTTCCTGATCACTTATATTATCATTACCGTACCAGATTGTACCATCACTGTTCCATCCTCGCCCCGTTCCGTACGAATGGTTACTGATCAAGGCCCCATTGGCTGCCTCGGTGGTCATTTCCGATTCATCGTCGTCCCAGTCGTAGGCCTTTAGGCTTGCACTAAATGCCATTCCCTTTGCCGAGCTTTGAAATGCCCCTGATGCCATAATTGTTCCGGCAACATGGGTGGCATGGTAATGAGTTGCTGTGGCATCGCCGTTGGTTACACGGGTATCAAATTCCTGGTGTGTGCTTAAAACAGTTCCTGCGTCCCATTCGTGTACAAGAATACCAGAGCCACTAAGACTTAAGCCTGCCCCCCCGCCGGAATAAACATTGTTTGTCGATATGGTTTTTGCAGCATTTACATTATGGGTTATATAATATTGTGGGTTTCCGCGCTCATCAATAAACTGTAGCTCAATTAATGTACTATCGGTTTCTATCCGCACCGGAATATTGTTTATCCGTGCATATTCCAATGCCGCTTCTTTTTTATTATGATATTCAATAGATTTTTGCTCTGCCATCCTTAGTAGCACATCAGTATTATGTTTTTGTGCCCGCACAAAAAAAGTTGATATTGAAATAAAAATAATAAGGATTGAAAACCTGACAATGTTTTGCATAATATTTTTCTTAGTTAATAACAGTTTACTTGATTATTTTCCAAATGCCTGTTTTTCTTGGACCAATTCTTTTTAACAAGCCTTTTTCTTTTAACCTTTCTATATTTTTTCTGATGTTCCTTTCTCTAATATCTACA
>JAYENH010000836.1:0-1772 GCA_034721995.1 Bacteroidota bacterium | reverse complement strand
CGTCATAGTTCCCATGATAGAAGCATCCTTAGAAGAAAATAATATTAATTTAAAAAATAAAAAAATAGGTGTAATAGGAACCTCGGCTACTATAAACTCAGGAGTTTACGCTATAGAATTAAAAAAATAAATCTGAACTTGAAACCAACAAAAAACTGCTTAACAAACTTACAAAGGATGAGAAAAAAACTGCGATAAACCTTGCCGAAACAAAAACGAAATATGAGTCGAACCTGTCGCAGCTTAAAAATCTTCAACTTCAAATTGAGGAGGCCGGAGAAAAATTCAGCAAAAGCAAAACAGAATTTAAAATTGATGATATAAGGGGCATTAAAAATATGATACTTGCACTTATAGGGGAATTAAATATTCTTTCTGATGAAATTTCTAAAACTCAAAAATTTCAAAAGAAAAAAGATATAAAAGAAAAACTGCTTGTTTCTGATAAGGAAAAAGCGAATTATTTTGAAAACGAAATTGTAAAACTACATGGAAAAAGCGAAGGAATAAATGCTGCATTATTGCATGATCGGGAAAGTTTAAAAAAGTTAAACCACGAAAACCATGAATTGGAAACATTCCTTCAAACAGAATTATCCATATTTAATTTGAATATTCCAATAACTGATGATACAGATAAATTTATTATTCAATTAGAAAATAAAATAAGCTCTTTTCATAACAAAAATAAGGAATTTGTTGAAGTGGAAAATTCGATTTCACAACTTAGTTCGGAAATCAGAAATAGAGAAATCAACATAAAAGAAAAAACAGGCAGCAAAGGAATATTGGAAGAAGAGAATAGAAAAACAGATGAAATGTTAACGCAACTTTCAGAAAATAGAAATTCAATTTTGCCCTTAAAAATAAGTACCGATAAAAAAAGGGAAGAACTTCAAAATGACATAAATGTTTCAAAAGATAAACTGGAAAAATATTCGCAAAATTTAGCAAAATTAAAAACACAAAAAGCCACAAAAGAAAAAGAGAAGGAAAATATTGAAAATGAAGGCCGCGAACAACAAGATGAATTGAAAATAAAGAATTTGGCTTTCAGCAAAAATGTTCAAAATAGCATTTTCGAATCGAGGTTTGATATCGAAAAGGCACTGCTGGAGCCTGATGATGAATTAAAATTTTCAGGAATAAGAAAAGGCCTGGAAAATAAAACAATTGAATTAAATACCCTCGATATCAAACTAAAAGATGAAATTATCGGGCATGAAAAAGAAAAAGATTTTGAGCTTGCTTTCGATGAAGCTCTGGATAAACACCGGGAAACAGAATCGGCGAAAAAACAATTATTGGAGAGGGTTGGGGAAATCAGGACACAATTTGAATTGGACAATCAAATAAAAGAAAGGAATAAAAATGTTATCGAAGAGATAAGCACTCAGGAAAAAGTGCTGAAAATATGGACTGATTTGCTAAACTTGTTAGGAGGTTCGATGCACTCGTTCAACACTTACGTACAGCGGTTGACATTGCAAAGCTTAATTCAGTTTGCAAACATTCACCTATATAAATTAAACAGGCGATATTCGCTGAAAATGAACGAAACTTACAAGACGGGCGAAGAGCTTAATTTTATGCTTATCGACTATTATCAAGCCAGCGAGGCCCGATTGGTTGACACTTCGAGTGGCGGAGAGAAATTTCTGATAAGCCTGGCCCTGGCCCTGGGTTTGTCCGATTTAGCAAGCAATAACGTAAGTGTTGAATCCCTTTTTATCGACGAAGGTTTTGGCACATTAGATAATAATACGCTCGAA
>JAYENH010000835.1:0-1775 GCA_034721995.1 Bacteroidota bacterium | reverse complement strand
TTCAAATACCCTTTCTTGGCCCTGTAAAAATAAAATGGATAGCATTAATTTTTATTGTGATGGACATTATGCAAATCCCCATAGGCAATGCGGGTGGCCATATTGCACATCTCGGCGGTGCTTTTCTGGGCTTTTATTTTGTTTCGCAAAATAAAAAAGGAAAAGAAGTTGGCCGCAGGTTTAACCGCTTGATGGATAGTTTTTTCTCATTATTCAGCAAAAAGAAAAACCTGAAGGTTACTCACAAGCATCCGGTTTCCGATATGGAATATAATGCACAAAAAGCACGAAAACAGGTACGTATCGATCAAATTCTCGACAAGATATCGAAATCGGGATACAACAGCCTCAGCAAAAAAGAAAAAGACATTTTGTTTAACATGAGCAATAAAAAATAAGGCCTTGAAAAAATTCCTCTATCAATTAATAATAATCATAAATTTCGCTGTAATTATCCCATTATTGCTGTCGTATCTGGCAATTTATGTCAGCCCCGAAAAAGCCGGATTTATTTCCCTGCTTGGTTTGGCATATCCATATTTATTAGTTTTAAACCTGATTTTTACATTTTACTGGATGTACCGCAAACGATGGGCTTTTTTGTATTCGCTGGCTGTAATTGCTTTGGGATGGACTTTTGTTAGCCGCACAATCCAGATTAATTTCAATAACGAAATCAGGATCGATGGACAAAAGTTTAGCCTGATAAGTTACAATGTAAGGAATTTCGACAAATACAATTGGTCAGGCGACGATGATGCCCCGGATAAGATAGCCCGTTTTATTTCTGATGAAAATGCCGATATTGTTTGTCTGCAGGAATTTGCAAGCAACAACAAAACAAAGATCAGACACCATCCACAACTTAAAAAACTGACAAAAAAACGGAATATCCATGTTGAATATGCCAAAAATAGTGCAGGGCGAAAAACTGCCGGTATAATTACCATTACTCGTTTTCCTATAATTAATAAAGGTACAATCCGTTTCCATGATTCCAACAATATTACAATTTATTCCGATCTAAAAATCAACAAGGATACTGTTCGGGTTTTCAACCTGCACCTTCAATCGGTAAATATCGACCCCAAGGAATATTCTATGCTCGACTCCTTAGATTTTAGCAATCGCGAGCAAAACATGAAGGAAGCCGAAGACATTCTTGGCCACCTAAAAACAGCTTTCATGATTAGGGCAGCACAGGCCGAAAAAGTTGCTGCACAAATTGAAAAATCGCCATATCCGGTTATTGTTTGTGGCGACTTTAACGATTCTCCCGTTTCTTATGCTTACCAGAAAATCAGGGGCAATTTACAAGATGCCTTTATCGAATCGGGCTTTGGACTTTCAAACACATACCGTGGCAAATTCCCATCTGTTCGCATCGACTATATTCTTCATTCGGAGCGTATTTTTTCTTCGGATTATAAAAGATCGAAAATAAAACTAAGTGACCACTACCCTATTGAATGTGAGTTTGCAATTAAACAATAGATGATTTTTATTCAATTTATTTTTTTATTGATGCTCAATTTTAGTCGAGTGAAATCTTGTTCCACTCCTCTCTCATATTTTTGGTCTTCATTCTCCTGGCTTCCTGCTTCTGACTTTTTCACTCTCATTTCTAAACTGCTACGATTTCAGGAAATAATAAGCTTGGAAATATCAGGAAATTAAGTGATTTAGCGCAAAAATCACTTAATTTCCTGATATTTCCAAGCTTATTATTTCCTGAAATCGTAGCAGTTTAGAAATGAGAGTGAAAAAGTCAGAAG
>JAYENH010000834.1:0-1776 GCA_034721995.1 Bacteroidota bacterium | reverse complement strand
AAATAATTGTAGTTTAACAAGAAATCAGAAAAATATAGATTACACTAAACTGTTTGAATACAATAAATTTAACCATATCAAGGATTATAAGAACATATAAGAAAAACTGTGTTTTTCCTTAAATTACCTTATATATTTTATATGGTATAGTTACAGATATTTGTAGTGTTTACGAATTAAAATAGAAAATTGCGACAATTTCAATTTGCGAACAAACAGGGCTAAATGGTTTATAATATGATCAAGGATCAGAAGTTATGATGTTGTAAGGTCTTGCTAGAAATTACCACACCTTGTGCCTCCGCTAAAGCTATGGCAACACGCAGGCACAGCGAAATGTCGCGAAGAGTTTTACATCGGAGCAAATTCTGCCGGATAATCATTTTCAATTTCGGCAATGCTTTGCTTTAATGAAACAAAAAATGCAAAACACAAAATAACAGGAATCATCGAATAAAATACTGCCCAATAATTCGAAATATGCTCAATGTTATTGGGCAATATCATAAACATTGGATATATTATTATGAAATATCCTGAACCATGAATTTGATGAAATGAACTCAATTGTGAATATTTTTTCCTGGCGGGCCTTAGTTTTTTCGATGCTATAAAATAAATAACCGGTGCAACTAATGCTGCTAATAAAACAGAAGTAAACACATATATTTTGATGGGGCCAAATGAATATAGCGCATATAAAACAACGGCAATCAAAAAAGTAAGTGCAATTTTGGGAGGTTTCAGATATTCGCCCAGGTTTTGATAAATCATCCGATAACCTTTTTTCCTTAATTGCCGGTACTTTAGGTTTTGAAGCTTTTGCAAACCAAAAGGTCCAAAAGTTAAAAGCACCGATTTGTATGCCTCGCGAAAAGAAAGCCCTTCTTCCATTTTTTCAATAACAGCCATCGAAATATGGTCGAGCATTTCGTGTTCGAGGTCGATTGTTTCGATGCCCCGGTTTCTGATATTTTGTCTTATCCAGTTTGTTTGATCTTTAGTAAGCATGGTTCACAGCGGGTTTTAAGTTTATCAATTTTTCGAGATGCGCAATATATTCCCGTAATTTTTCAAGATATTCCATCGATGTTTTTTGTCCTTTAGAAGTAAGCTTGTAGTATTTTCTAAGGCGGCTGCCCACTTGCTCGAATTCGGGTGTGAGTAAGCCGTTTGCTTCCATTTTATGCAGTGTAGGGTATAATTTACTTTCAGGAAGGTTCAAATTATTATTGGTTATCTCTTTTATTTTCTTTGATATTTCGTATCCGTACATCCTGCCATTTTGCTGAAGTAATTGAAAGATATAACTTTCGGCAGTTCCTTTATACAACGATTCTGTTTTCATGCCACAATTATAAACAAAAATTACATACCTACAAATATTAGGTATGTATTTTTCCCTGATAACAAAAAAAGAATGCTTCGCCCGGAGCTAAACCTTCGCTATTGCCCGATGTTGGACCCCTTTATGAATCCTATTTTTCAAAATGACGTATCCGGTGCAACGGCTCCAGGCCGTGCCACCGATTTTAGATGGATTTAAAAAAGATTTATAAAACAGAAACAATGTAGTTACCTTTGACGTTAGTAACGTAAAAAGATGCTATGATTATTTCATTTGGTTCGAAGGATACTGAGAAAATTTGGCATGGGGAAAGAGTTAAAAAGATTCCGTTTGAAATTCAACATACCGGAAGAAGAAAATTAGGGATGCTTAATAACTCGCAGAATATGATAGATTACCACTAAAAATGGAGGATTAGAAAATGGAAA
>JAYENH010000833.1:0-1778 GCA_034721995.1 Bacteroidota bacterium | reverse complement strand
CACAAGAAGATTTACAGCGAAAAGAAGATGCCCTGCGTTCGCTCGAAAAAGCCCTGGACAAGAAAAAAGCAAGCCTTGATGAATTACAGGCCGAACTGGAACAAAACAATACCATTCTTGCACAAAAAAGTAGCGAGCTTGAAGAAAGGAACAAAGAACTTTTAAAACTTCAGGCTATGCTAAATGCAAAGGATTCTATTGTTAATGCCCTGAAAGACAAAGTTGCCGAAGCACTTGGGCAATTCGAGGGCGAAGGTTTGACGGTTGAGCTTAAAAACGGAAAAGTTTATGTGAGCTTAGAAGAGAAATTATTGTTTAAAACCGGAAAATGGGATGTTGACCCAAAAGGAAAATCGGCAATCCAAAAACTGGCCAAAGTGCTTGAGCAAAACCCCGACATTAAAATTATGATCGAAGGCCACACCGATGATGTACCTTATCGTGGCAGGTCGCAGATGAAAGACAATTGGGATTTGAGTGTAAAACGGGCAACTTCGATAGTCCGTATTTTATTGGATAAAACTACTATCGATCCTCAACGATTGACCGCAGCAGGGCGGGGTGAATTTGTACCAATCGATCCGGCAAAAACGAAAGAAGCCAGACAGAAAAACCGCCGTACCGAAATTATACTATCGCCAAAACTCGATGAGTTGTTTCAGTTGTTAGAAGGCAATTAGGCAGTTGGCAGTCCTCAGTCAACAGTTCTTAGTCGGCAGACAGGAAATTTTTTAATAATTTTGGTCTTTGAATAAAAAGCTAAATTTTCTACTTTTGCAGCCTTAAATTTTGGTCCCATAGTTCAACGGATAGAATAGCAGTTTCCTAAACTGTAGATCCAAGTTCGATTCTTGGTGGGATCACTTTTTTTCTACAAGAGTTTTTTATAGCAAAAATTGAACGTCGGAAAGTTCCCTGCTTATTTGCTGAACTCCTCTAAGAATACGGTTTGATTGGGCAGGAGAAGGTTTTTTTATCCCTTTGATATATTGGGCCAGAAGGCTTTGGTTCATTCCAATTCGTTCAGAAAGAGCTTTTGCATTAATGACTTTGTAAAAATCGAAAAAACTTTCAAGGTCATAAGTAAATTTCATTTCATCAATGATATAGGAAATTCCTTTATCCTCAAACGCAAGGTTTACGGCTTCCAATATATTGGCTTTAAGGTCTTCAAAAGTATCCCTTTCGCTTGCAATAAAACTGTTCCCTTGTATTGCGTTGGCACTATAACCAGCATCCTCCTTAATTACAGTAACATTTATTGTGGGCTTATTCATCCTTTTTTAAAAGCGTTAAAAATTAATTGTATTTCACAAATGCAAAAGTAATATATTTATTACTTTTATACGAATGATCGAATAGCAATATTTTAGAACTCAAATTGAGCAATTCTTGCTCACAACCTGTCTAACAAAATTGCGGGAACAAAAATAAAAGTTTTACACCTTAACTTCAGAACTCCTGACCTATCGTAAACGAAATTGTCGTATAAACCAGATGTACAGATTTTCTATCCATATTTTTATTATTCTCATAGAATGAACCGCATAAGCAGTTTGATAAATTACACTAAACTGTTTGCATTAAAAGATTAACATCTAAAATATTTTAACCATATAAGGCATATAAGAGCATTTAAGAAAAACTGTGTTTTTCCTTATATTATCTTATATGCCTTATATGGTAAAGTTTAGGATTGCTTTATGTCATGTTTGCGAATTGAGATAGAAAAATGCGACAATTCCAGTTTACGAAACAACTGGGATAACTGACTGATA
>JAYENH010000832.1:0-1778 GCA_034721995.1 Bacteroidota bacterium | reverse complement strand
CGATGGATTTCCAAAATATTGATCAAGATAAGGTCGCATGGCATCGGCAACATCTTTGTCGATAGGTGTTGTGGCGTTGTAATCTAAATATATTGTTTTCATTTGAATTTTAAATTGAATACCGTCATTACATTTTTTTTGGTCAAAAGTAAGAAAATTCTCTATGCTGTTTTTGTTTTGTCCGTAGGGCAAATTTCATCTAACAAAATATTTTATCTGAAAATAATTAATAATTCTTGCATCACTTTAAAATATGCTTTGTCTTTATCGCATAACTAAAAACTAAAAAAGATGAAAAATCAAATGAAGATTTTAATAT
Organism: Bacteroidota bacterium; assembly: GCA_034721995.1. GTDB lineage: Bacteria > Bacteroidota > Bacteroidia > Bacteroidales > M50B96 > JAIOYV01. Next base: position 1,459 of record JAYENH010000832.1, on the reverse strand, counting down.
CACTCATGGTACTAATCATGGCATGTTCTTTTACATTTGTCGAGAACTTTGCTTTTATGAGTTCGGGAGACTCGCAATTTCTGTTTACTACTGAGCTACCAAAAGTAATAAGCGGTAAGAAAATAGAAACACGCAAGGTTTCCGATTTTTCGATAATCAACTTAAGTATTTCTGCCGATGTCTTTATTACCCAGGGAAATAAAACCTCGATAGAAGTTGAGGCAGACGAAAAGGCACTCGAAAATTTAATTACCCGTGTAAGTGGTGATGAGCTTACAATTAAATGGAAGGACAATGATTATTATAATGGAGATGTTATTTTTAGAATTACCATGAAAGATATCGAAGAACTAAATATTGCAGGTTCAGGAAACATTTATGCCAATTCTAAAATTCGCTGCGAGGATATTGAATTGAACATAGCGGGTTCGGGTGATATTTTATTGAAGGATTTGTCGGCAGAAGAAATAGAATCGGAAATTGCCGGTTCGGGAAATATTAAACTGGGGGGGCAGGATATTGTAGCATCTCACGAAATAAATATTGCCGGTTCGGGAGATGTGTCGGCCAAAAAGCTTAAAACCGAAAAAGCATTTGTAAATATTGCCGGCTCAGGAAATTGCTATGTAAATGTACTTAAAAGCCTAAACGTAAATATTGTAGGAAGTGGTGATGTTTATTATTTCGGCAGCCCAAAAATAAGTTCAAATATTATCGGTTCCGGCGATTTAGAGAAACTATAAAAGTATGTCATTAGAGTAAAACATAAAAGAAAAGTAATACTGAGAAACCAGCCCGTTTTTGCCACTGCCGGAGTAAGGGGCTCCAAACAGTGGCATTAACGAAACTATGAAACGGGTTTTGTTTTTTCTATTTGCTTTACGGTAAGACTTGACAAAAGTTTCAAAAAAAAAGAGGCCTTATAGCCTCTTTTTTTATTAGTCATTTTTCGCGTAATCTAAAACATTTTTAATTATTTCGGGTCGCGGCTCGAAATTACTTTTTCCTAAAAATTTGATTACATCAGAAAATTCATCGTTCATTGAATTAAAAAACTCGTTTGTTCCGATAATAAAACCATTTTCTAAATCCCTATTATCGAAAAGAAAAAATAGTGTAGATGTTTTACTCATAGGCATTATATTGATTTTAATGTGCCTCTAAAACGACCTTTCTTTTGAATTATTGCAAAAATCGCTTAAATCGTGAATTAAAAATCAAGAATAAGCTAAGGCAGTTATAGTGTGTGATTTATACAATTTAATATAGTGATTATGTGTATGTATTTCACACACTGTATTTTTATTCTGATATTGAAAGAAAATTGTTACATTTGAAAACTAAAATTAACCAAAACGAATGTTGCAATTAAGCAAAATATTACCACGTACTTCGCAAAGCCCTGTGTTTGTAGAGAGAGAGAGAGAGAGAGAGAGAGAGAGAGAGTTCCTGATTTATT
>JAYENH010000831.1:0-1781 GCA_034721995.1 Bacteroidota bacterium | reverse complement strand
GGATATTTGCCACAGATTCTCAGATTTAAAATAAAAATGATTTTTTTAATAATTGTCCACAGATTTAAAATAACAACATAACAAAAATGTCCGGGAGCTATTTGTCGAACATACCCCGTTTGTATCTGATAAAGATATCGAAATGGTTCATGCTGTTCATGCCCATTATTGTACTTTTTTATCAGGAAAACGGGCTTGGCATGGCCGATGCCATTTTGCTAAAAGGCATTTACTCAATTGTAATTGTAATATTTGAAATACCATCGGGCTATTTTGCCGATGTATGGGGCCGAAAAAAAACAATAATAATTGGGAGTATCCTCGGCACAATGGGTTTTATCATGTATGATTTTTCGTCTGCTTTTTCGGGTTTCCTTATTGCTGAATTGATGTTGGGAATTGGTCAGAGTTTTATTTCAGGCTCCGATTCTGCTTTGCTTTACGATTCGCTCCTGAAAGAAAACAGGCAAAAAGATTATATCAAAATGGAAGGCCGGATGTTATCTCTTGGAAATTTTGCCGAAACCCTGGCTGCAATTGCCGGTGGTTTTCTTGCCGAAATAAGCTTGCGCACACCCTTTACTTTTCAAATATTTGTTGCTGCGCTGGCCATTCCGGCGGCCTTAACTTTAACCGAGCCATCTTTTGAAAATAAGAGAAAGGGCAGTTTTTCCGATATATTACAAATAGTACGTGCTTCGTTGTTTACTAATAAAATCCTGAAACGCACAATATATTTTTCAGCAATAATAGGAACATCTACACTAACTTTTGCCTGGTTTATCCAGCCTTTTCTCCAGCAACTTGGCCTTAGCCCTTCACGAATTGGTTTTATATGGTCGGCCCTTAACCTTACTGTTGCCCTTGTAACTTTATATGCTTACCGGATAGAGAAACTACTGGGCAAAACAAATACTATTGTGGCCATTGCTATTTTAATTTCGATAGGATATGTTGCCATTGGGACTATTGAATCGTTGTGGGCTATTGCATTTTTGTTTATGTTTTACATAGTAAGGGGAGTGGCAACACCTGTGCTAAAAGATTACATCAATCGCCTTACTACATCGGATGTGCGGGCAACAGTGCTTTCGGTACGAAGTTTTATTATCAGGTTTTTGTTTGCTGTAATCGGCCCTTTTCTGGGTTGGTATGCCGATAAGTTTAGCCTGCAAGATGCACTATGGCTGGCAGGAATAGTGTTTTTTATACTATCGGGCTACACTATCATATTATGGATTATTGCAGAAAAGAAATAAGTGGTCGGCAGTCTCCAGTCTTCAGTCTTTGGTCTTCGGTTCTCAATCATCAATCATCAATCATCAATCAACAATCGTCAATCGTCAATCATCAATCAAAAGATTAACCATTGTATCTAATCCATTTCCAGAGTTCTTTATAGTTCACTTTTTTGCCATACATTAAAATTCCGGTGCGGTAAATTTTTGAAGCGAACCAGGTGGTAAAAATAAAAGTAATGATAAGCAAGCCTATCGAAAGCCCAATTTCCCATAACGGGACACCAAATGGTATGCGCGCCATCATTACAACGGGTGATGTGAACGGGATAATTGAAAACCAAAATGCAAGTGCCCCATCAGGGTTTTGGATAGCGTTTATCATAACCATCAGGGCAATAACCAATGGAATTGTTATAGGGATCATAAATTGCTGGGTATCGGTTTCGCTATCTACAGCCGAACCAATGGCTGCAAACAGGGCGGCATAAAGCAGGTACCCCCCAATAAAATAAAACAGAAAGGTAATGAACAAGCCTAAAA
>JAYENH010000830.1:0-8023 GCA_034721995.1 Bacteroidota bacterium | reverse complement strand
CAGGCCAAAAAGTTGTTTTTATTAAAGAAAAGGCTGGTACTGGTGTTAAGAAGCTAAAGGAAATGCTCCTCAATGATAAAAATTAAAATAAATAACAAAGAAGTAACAGCCTCCCCGGGAAAAAATATGTTGCAGGTAGCACGGGCTGAGGGCATTGAAATTCCTTCGATGTGTTTTTATGAGGGAATGCCACATTTTACTTCATGCATGATTTGTTTGGTTAAGAACAGGCAAAGCGGAAAACTATTCCCAAGTTGTTCGGTAAAACCGGTTGATGGTATGGACATTATTACCGATGATAGGGAAATCCATGAAGCCCGTAAAAAATCGTTAGAGCTGTTGTTGTCAGACCACGTGGGGGAATGTGAAGCTCCCTGCAAAATTGCCTGCACTGCTAACATGGATATTCCCGGGATGAACCGTTTGCTGGTTCAGGGGAAAATTGACAAAGCCCTGCAACTTGTAAGGAAAGATATAGCTCTGCCTTCGGTTTTGGGCAGGATTTGTACAGCTCCCTGCGAGGCAGTTTGTAGACGAGGGGCAATTGACGAAACTGTTTCGATTTGTTTGTTGAAGAGATATGCAGGAGATTTTGGCAATATTGTAATCAGCAAAAAGGAAATTATTTCTGATAAAAAAGTAGCAGTTATTGGAGCAGGCCCGGCGGGATTGTCCGCTGCATTTTATATTCGCAAAAAAGGCTTTGGCACTGTTCTTTTCGACAAAAATATGTTGGCAGGAGGGAAGTTGCAAACAGCAATTCCTGAAGAAAAACTTCCCAAAAGTATCTTAAACAGAGAAATTCAACTTATTGAGGAATCGGGTGTTGAATTCAGGTTAAATGAAAAAATCAGCAACGAAATTTTTTCTGAATATCTGCAAAAATATGATGCCATTATTTTGGCAATCGGTGAGAACAAAAATTTGTTAGCCGATTGGGGAATTGATGTTTTTGAAAAAGGTGCAAAAGTAAACAGGGAAAATCAACAAAGTAATATCCCGAAAGTTTTTGTGGTGGGCAATGCGTTTCGATATTCAAAAATGGCCATTCGTTCGTTAGGTCAGGGAAAGGATGTAGCCGAAAGTGTGGAGCAATTTTTAAACCACCAGGAAGTGAAAGGCCCGGCAAAATATTTTAATTCACGCTTTGGAAAGTTGATGGAAACTGAATTTCAGGAATATTTAAAAGAAGCAACAAGCGACAAACAATTTATCCCGACAAATGGAATTGCAGAAGGATTCAACAAAAAAGAAATTATCAGGGAAGCTGCACGTTGCCTGCACTGCGATTGCCGAAAATTGGATAATTGCAAATTGCGGGATTATTCTGAGGAATACCAGGCCGATCAGAAAAAATATAAGTATGGGGAGCGAAAACTTATGCGTAAAATCGATCAGCATAATCTGATTATTTACGAACCCGGGAAATGCATTAAGTGCAGCATCTGTGTACGGCTTACCGAAAAGTACAAAGAAAAACTTGGACTAACTTTTATTGGTCGCGGCTTTGATGTGCAAATTTCTGTTCCCTTTAATGAGAGTTTAAACAAAGGTCTTGAAAAAATTGCAATAGAAGTGGCAGAGGCTTGCCCTACAGGAGCTATGGCAAGGAAATTTTAGCGGTTCGGTGAATAATTTCAGGGTTCGGTAATTTAAACATGCCGGGAGAATAGCAATTATTGCTGCAAATTCAAAAATATACTTTGAATTTGGAGATTGTTAATATTGTGTGTTTAGGCGTTTTCTTATAGCTACTGCTTATAATACTTCATTGCTTCGGGCAAAAACTTTTTCAGGTTTTTTATTCGCGTCGAATTGCTTGGATGTGTACTAAGGAATTCGGGTGGCTCTTGCCCTCCTGATGCAGAAAACCGCTCCCAGAATTCGATGGCTTTTGACGGATGGTAACCTGCCATAGCCATAAAAATCATTCCGAGTTTATCGGCCTCGGTTTCGTGCTGCCGTGAGTATGCAAGCGAACCCAGAGTAGAGCCTGCACCATAGGCTAACAGAAATAATTGTTTGGTTTTTTCGGGCTTCTCTTTTAGTGCCACTTGCAACGAGATTCCCCCGAGGGCTATTAATAATTGTTGCGAAAGCCTTTCGTTTCCATGTCGGGCAACGGCATGTGCAATTTCGTGACCCATAACGCAGGCCAGGCCGTCTTCGTTTTTTGTGTAGGGCAAAATACCGTTGAACACAACTACTTTACCTCCGGGCATGCACCAGGCATTTGCTGTGGGGTCGTTGACAAGCTCAAAAGTCCAGTCAAAATCTTTTATCCTTTCCTTTTGATCATTGTTCCTGAAAAAATTTGTTACTGCCCTCGAAATTTTCAGACCCGCCTGTTTAACCATTTTTGCATCGACATTGTTTTTCGGAAGCGGTTTGTTTGCCGATAAAAACTCGTTATAATTGGCAAGGCTCATGCTCAATAATATGCTCTCGGGCAAAAGTTTTATTTGCTTCCTGCCGGTGAATGGCACTGTTGAACAAGCAACTAATAAAAGTATAAGTGAAAGAATACTAATGTATTTTATCGTTTTCATAATGTAGTTATTTGTTTTCAAAAATAAGAAATTATCCTAAACTTCGCACTTGTCAGGTAATTCAATGTTTTCCTGATCGCATATCTTTTTTAGTTTATCAATCGACCAGGGTTTATCAAAATCGAAAAAGAAATGATATGGTTTTTGCAGAAGTTCTAATAGTTCGGGCAATTGCTTATCGTAACTTGCTGCAATAGTTTTTTGAATTTCAGCCCAAACAGGTTTGCTCAATTTTAAAGGGGCAAACAATTTCGGGCTGTTAAATTTAATGTCGACATCAGAAATGCCTTTGCCCAATATTGTTTGTTTTGCTTTGTTCAGGTTTCGCTCACCAACTTCGTGGAGCAAATAAAGATATTTCCCGAACACCACATATTCGTTCAGGAGAAAAGCAATTTCGGCAGCCGAAAGCGATTGCCAGAATAATACAGTTTGTGTGCTGCTGATAAAGCGGCCTAACATAAAAGAGCCTGCCAAATAGCCTGTTAATTGCTGATCGAAACAAAATTTTATTGTTTTTCTGAAAAAGGAAATTTTACGGTCGGGACTTAACAAACCGAATAATTCGTGCTGGTCGCGGTGCGTGCCAAGCTTGCTTTTTAATACTTGCCGCGAATAATAATCGCTGTTCGAGTCGTACCACGAATTCATAAATTTTACAGCCTTAAAGGGTTCGTCTTTTAAGTCGGTGCGAATGATTTTTGTTAAATCGTTAAGGTTTTTGATGTCGTCGAATTGTAAATTCTCAATAATCCTATAATATTTTTTATAGGCTTTGGCCATATTTATAAAAACCTTTTCCTCTTTTGGCAACAATTCTAAGTTTTCGCCATCTAAGTAACGCCTAAACCGGGCGGGGATAAATTGTGCCTTTCCTATAAATATCTTTTTGTTTTTGCTTGAAACAGTTATCCAATCACTTTCGTTTAATCTAATGTTCTTTGCATTTACAAGGCTGTTCCCTTCAAGTTTAACATGATAATCTTCGAGGCTTAAAAAAGCAGGCACACCATAACTTAAACATGCAGTAACCACATGTATGGCTGCGGGGTTAAGGCTTACAATTGCATCCACTTCGCTCATAACAAGTGTGTCGGCCGGAACAAACTGGTCTTTGCACAGGCAAACCGATTCTCCTTTTTTCTTTGCTTGCAAAGCCTTGTCTGCCGAGAAATACAATTTACAGGAAACAGCGAGGCGGGGCAACACCGATACGCCCGAGCAAAAATACTTCATGCTCAGGAATGAGCTATCGTCGATACTTTCAGAAAAAATTTGCTTTAAATGATAAGGATGCAAAAGCTTTAATACGCGCTCCTTTTTTATTATATCGTTTTCGTACATGTCGATGGCCGAGAGTAAAGTGGCTCTTCCGGTCAATTCGGAATTGTTTAACTGGAGCATTGCAAAAAAATGGGTATTCCCAAAGGATTCGGCTGCAAATTCAATAGTAGCGGGCGATTCTATTTTTTTTTCAAGCCCGGGCAGTTTCGGAAAAAAATGATACACTGCGGGGAAAGTGTCATGTATTTCCTTCGGATCGAAAAATTCTTTGTCATCCGCCTCTATTGCCCCTGTCATAATATCTTCGCCAAAAATTTCGGGAAAACTTTCGATCTGATATCCCAGGCCGGTGCGCGAATGTCGTGAATACAAGACCCCCGGGTATGAATTTTTATCCCGCACTGTCCATACCATTTTTTGTAAGATCAACGAAGGGTAGCTTTTATCTTTTACAAACAGTGATTGGAGCAAGTCGCGGTTTTTGGCATAAAAGTCATAAACTTCATCGATAAAGAAAAATATCTGATAATAAGGGTTAGATAATAATTCGGGATCTGCACGATAAATTTCATCATAATAAAACTGGATATATTTATAAATATCTTTAAAAGAATATTGCGAAACTTTATCGGTAATCCTGGGCGGTTCCATCAATGGGAAAAGCAAATAATAAATATTCTGAAGGTTGTTGAGGTAAATCTTACTGGCAACATGGTAGCCATAAATATTTTTCAGGGCAATAAAAGTATTTTGTGTTACTCCTACATTGAGATAAGTAGGCATCAGGCCCGGAACATATTTCGACATAGCACAGCGCATTGCAAAAACCAGTGGTGTACGGTCAGAACCCAGTTTTTCGCCGGTAAGTTTTTCGAGATTTACAATAGCATCCTTAACATATTTTTTTCTGGTATGTTTCGATAATGTAAATGCTGCCGAAGTTAAAATGCAAAAATCCGGTACAGGGTAACCCTCTTGCGACAGCTCGAGCAAACTTGCCCCCTTATGGCTTATGTCGTGAATGCCGTAGCTTTTCGATGTTGATGAGGGCACAACATACTCGTTTTCGGTAAAATGGTTTTTATTGAAATATTTTTCTTTCGTTTTCAGGAATTGCAAACGTTTTTTATCTATTTTTTCCTGATAGCTTTTATCCCCCCTGTTGGCAAACAATAAATCCTGAATGTAAAGCCGGGCTTGCTCGGTGTTTTCATTGGAAATATAATGGATGTCTTCGAGCGAAACTTCTAAGCTGGAAATTGTATCCGAACCTTTTTCGGTAAATTCAATAACCGGTGCAACAAAGCCGGGCAAATCCGGAGAGTCTTGTCCGTTAAGCTTGTTTTCGATAAAATGCTTATATATCCTGAAATTAGGGTAATTCCCCCTTAAACTAAAATTCTCGATTATTGTGCTGTCCATTGTTGTAAAAACTTAAAAACATAAAATAGCCACGAATGTATAAATATTAAAATTAATGGGCATTTTTAAAAATTAATGAGTAAAACTCCCACAGATTAAATCTATTTCATTTTAATTATTATTGTTTCAATTTATTCGATTGGCAGGTTAGCTGATTTTGTAATACTTTCGACTTATAAATCCAATGATATTGCATTTTTTACAGTTTCAGTCTTCTCCTTTTTTTTCGTCCTTTTCTATTCCAATCATTTCGCCTTCTACAAGTTCGTCTTCTTTTGCCGTGTCCATTACATTTCGGTGGCGGGCAATATTGATTAAATATTTTACGGTTTTTACGTGGAACAACGAATTATAAAAAACACAATATTAGTAATCTAAACTACCTGAGTAGTTGTTTTTTATTTCAAAATCTCACAAAGCATCTCGTTTTGTTAGAGATCGATTCTATATCTGTCGTTTCAATCGAAGCTTGATTATAATATCTTTTCCGTTTCTATTCAATAATAAATGTAGCCTGCGCTTGGGCCGGGAAAGAAAAATGCCGGTTATTTCATCATAACTCATCTTGTGGGTTGGAATATGGTTTATCTCTTTTAGATAATCGCCAACCTTAATCCCTGCATGGTCGGCTGGCGAACCCTCAATTATCTCATCAACCAAATAGGCATTGAAACCCATTTCAACAATCATTAAATTTATGCCACAAAGATTGTATTCGAAAGGTATGCGGTAATTTTTGTTTTTTTTAAGATATATGGAGTTGTCGAAATAATTGAAAATAACGTGGAAGCGGCTCATTATTTCGCCACCGAGCGTACCGTCGCGGGTAAGCCGAAAAACTGAGTCCCTCAAAGTATTTGGTTCAGCAAAAGATACAATCACATTTTTGAACTTGAATTTATCAATATCGATTCTTTTTATGCGCGCCTTATAGCCTTCAATTTTTCCTCCCAGTCCACGGCCCGGACTGCTTGTAATATATTTTTCGGGTAGTTTGATTTTATTGCGGTTTTTCAATTCGAGCAGCGATGAATGACTTGCCCCCAAATCAATCATTAAATGGCTTTTTATCTTCGTGCTGTCATCAATAGTAAGCAATACATCGATATATGGTTTGGAGTTTTTTTGTTCGAAATTGATTTTTGTATAAAAACGGGGAGCTTTAAAATTTTCCGGCCTGTAGAGTTTTATCTCTTTTCTATCGTAATTTATTTTTACAATAAAGCTACGGAACAAATCATATCCTATTATTCCGTGGATTTTTCGGCCAAAGTAATTTTCGAGTTTAATAAAATCGTCTTCGATAACCAGAAGAGAATGGATGTTGCCGGCAAGGCCAACTGCCTCGAAAAGCACTTTGTTGACAATATGGCCAATAATTATTTGGTCGGAAGCCGCACCAAGTATTTCTATGGTACGGGAATATTCCAGGCCCATTTCATCGGCAATAGTTTTTTCAATCAGGATAGTATTGCGAACGCCGGTATCGACAATAAAATTCATTGAGTCGCTGTGATTAATACTTACCTGTATAATTATCAGATTGTTGAAAGTTTTAAACGGAATAGTTGTCCGGCCTTTTTTATTGCTGATCTGTAGACCGTAAGTCTGGGCCTGCACAACATTAACTGCCAGCATCATCAGTAAAAAAAGTAGTATGATTTCGAATCTTTTCATCAAAATAGAATGAAGTCGAAAAATAGTGTTTTTTAGTGAAAATATTATCGTAATTCGAAACAGTATCTTAACCTTGATTATTAATGATTTTTACGAATTACTTGATTATGTATTACTTGATTCTATTTGAATTAAACACTCATTTTTTCGTGTTAATTTTGTATTCAGCAAATCAATAAATTAATGAGGTTAACAGAAAAATTCGGGTGGACAGATTTAAAATGTAAATATAATTGTTAGTTTTGAAGGATAAATACAAAGTAAAAACAAACTAAAAATTAAGTGTCGGATTTTTTAAAAGAATCATAACTGGCTAAGGTGTCTTTTGTTGCTGATATTTTTTTTTATAATTCGGTTTCCCACGCAAAGACCGCAAAATAAAAAAAACGCAAAGGACGCAAAGTTTAGAAGATGAATACCTAAGTAGTTGCATTTCCCTGAATACAAAGATGTATTTATATGGTTTAATAGAACATTTAAAGAATTGAAATGATGAAAAGATTATTTTTCCTTTTTTGGGTACATCGTGGATTTATACAGGAGCCTGAAATATTCTATAATAAAAAAGATGCTGAATTACGAAAAGAAGAAATTGAAGAGAAGGGATTTAATAATGATTATGACGAAATAGAAATTTTTGAAAAAGATATTTAAAATAATAACACTAAAATTTTTACTTTATAAATGGCGAAGAAAACTAAATAGTTCATCACAATAATTTATATAAAGAAATTGAAAAATTTCAAATGTAACAATTACAAACCCATAAAACTTTTATTATGAAAAAAATATCTTTTTGTCTGATTTTAACTATCCTGGTTTCGGGCAGTTTTGTTTTTGCCCAGCGCGGCAGTTTCGATTTCGTCAACAAAAGGCCTGTTGAACAAGAAGTTAAAATAGACCCTCTTAAAGTTACCAGCCTTACCTTAGACAATGGTTTAAAAGTATTCCTGAATGTCGATCCAGATTTATCGAATGTTTTTGGGGCTGTAATTGTGAAAGGGGGCGCAAAACGTGATCCCGAAGGACACCCCGGCATTGCCCATTATTTCGAGCATATTATGTTTAAAGGAACCGACAAAATTGGCACA
>JAYENH010000829.1:0-1784 GCA_034721995.1 Bacteroidota bacterium | reverse complement strand
ATCGCCGGACTTTCAATTGATACAAGCCGTATTTTTGTTACCGGAATGTCGAATGGAGGTTTTATGGCTTATCGGATTGCATGTGAATTATCGCATCGAATTGCTGCCATTGCACCGGTGGCCGCAACAATGAGCTTCGATTGCCTGCCTGTAAATCCAGTGTCCATCATACATTTTCATTCTTATCTTGATGAAAATATTCCTTATGACGGGGGAATTGGAAATGGTGTATCAGATCATTATAACCCTCCATTGGATTCGGTTTTCGATGTTTGGGCTGGTTTTAATTCCTGTTCTGTTTTTGCCGATACAGTATACAATGGCACTGACTACGCTAAAATTGGATGGACCGGCTGCAATTGCAACAGCGAAATTATTTACTACATTACCCACGACGGTGGTCATTCCTGGCCCGGAGGTTCATCAACAATATTTGGCGATTCTGTTTCGCAATATATTTCGGCCAGCAACCTGATGTGGGATTTCTTTGTGCAACACCCCTTGTGTTTTGCAACTTCGATTGACCAAACGGAAAACCATTCATCAGAAATAAAAATCTATCCAAACCCCACTACCGGTTTGGTAAACATATCCACAAACATATCAAATATCATAAAAAGCATTTCGGTTTATGATATAATGGGAGAGACTGTTTTTTTTCAAAAAATATCTCGTCGGGAAAATATCAAGATTGATTTTGAGCATTTGGTTTCCGGGATTTATTTTATCAGGATTATTACTGATGATTGTATTGTAACAAAAAGAATTGTTATTAATAAAAAGTATAGTAATAAATTGAAATAATATTGTAATATAAAAAATGAATATCTCCAAATTCAGGATAATATGCAAAGCTCTTTCACTTTAGATTATTGGATAGATGATAATTGGTATGTCGGAAAAATTCGTGAAGTACCCGGTGTTTTTAGCCAGGGGGAGACACTCGAAGAATTAAAAGATAATATTAAAGATGCTCTTTACATTATGTTGAAAGAGTCATCACAAGTTCCTGTTAAGGAGTTCATGTCCACAAAATTTCAAATGGAAATAACTTGAAACCCAAGACTTTTATAAAGCATCTTGTTAATAAAGCCTATGTAAATTACTCAATAAACAACTGGGTTTATAGTAGCTTTAGTTCTAATTCTAATAATATCTTGTCGATGTAAATCTCTCAATCTTCAAACCCTGTAAAGATTTTTGATTGATACCTGCTTTGCGTTTTACAATTCTGAGTTGTTCTTCGACAGAGGTAATGGAATGAATATTTGGCAACAGCACAGCACGCCGGAATGTCCCGTCAGATATTATCACTCCGTATTTTTCAACATCAAGTAAGGCTATGTCGTCAATTTCTTCGGGCAGAGAAAGTACGTCTACCGAAATTTCCAGGTCGTTTAATTCTTCGATGGCAACAGCCTCGAACCGTGAATCGCGGGTACAGGCAGCCTCGGCATTTCTGACAATTTCGTGGTAAAGGTTTTCTTCCACAGGTTTTATGGTGCCTATACAACCCCGTAAGTCGCCGTTCGATTTATGCAGGGAAACGAAACAGGCGCGTTCGATTTTTAATTTCTCGTCGGTTTGCAATTCGCGCGATACTTCCAACGAAAGCCCTTTTGCCTTTGCAACAATGGTTTCGAGGGCAAGTTGTGTGTAAATAGATTTTGCTTTGTACATTGAGTCCATATTTTCCAATAAAAATACAAAGAAATATGGAAATATTTAAACGGACAAGGCAGATTAGAAAAAATACGCTACAGCAATGTGTATGAAAAATCTGT
>JAYENH010000828.1:0-8035 GCA_034721995.1 Bacteroidota bacterium | reverse complement strand
AGCATGAATACGGCATTGATATAATTAATCATCAAGCATCAATCATCAATAATAATTATGGTGCAATAATACTTGCTGTTGCCCACAACGAATTTAAAGAAATCGACATTGAGGCTTTCAAAAAAACTGGTAGCATAATTTATGATGTTAAAGGCATATTGCCTAAAGAATTGGTAAACTCGAGGCTTTAATTGAGTTCAAAGTTCAAATGAACCCAAAACCCAGAATATGAATAATTATAATCTTTCAAACCTAAAAGAACTCGAAGCCGAGGCCATTCACATAATCCGTGAAGTGGCATCGGAATTTGAAAATCCGGTGATGCTCTATTCTATCGGAAAAGATTCATCAGTGATGGTGCGTTTGGCCGAAAAAGCATTTTATCCCGGCAAGGTTCCTTTTCCTTTAATGCACATCGACTCGAAATGGAAATTCAGTGAAATGGTAGATTTTCGTGACAAATATGCAAAAGAAAAAGGCTGGAACCTGATTGTTCATTATAACAAAGAAGGCTTTGAATCGGGTATTGGCCCTTTTACACATGGTAGTAAAGTACATACCGATGTAATGAAAACCCAGGCACTATTAGCCGGCCTTAATAAATATGGATTCGATGCTGCCTTTGGTGGTGCCCGCCGCGATGAAGAAAAATCAAGGGCAAAAGAACGCATCTTTTCTTTTCGCGATAAATTTCATCAATGGGATCCAAAAAATCAACGTCCCGAACTTTGGAATTTGTTTAACACAAAAGTACATAAGGGCGAATCTATTCGGGTTTTCCCAATTTCTAACTGGACTGAATTAGATGTATGGCAATACATTCGCCTTGAAAAAATTCCAATTGTTCCATTATATTTTGCCAAAGAGCGACCAATTATTGAATGGAACGGTGCTATGGTTTTGGTCGATGATAATAGAATGCCAAAAGAACTTGCTGAAAAAGCAAAGATGAAAATGGTTCGTTTCCGTACGCTCGGATGTTACCCGTTAACAGGTGCCGTAGAATCTGAAGCAGATACAATTGAAAAAATTGTAGAAGAGATGATGACAACTACTGTTTCTGAACGAACAACACGTGTTATCGACTTCGATCAGGATGGAAGTATGGAGCAGAAGAAGAGGGAAGGATATTTTTAGTGCCTGCGGCACTAATGAATTGTCCGCGAATTACACAAATTAAGCTAATTAACACTAATATTTATTTCGTGTTAATTCGTATAATTAGCGAAAAATAGCGGATAATTCAGAGTATTATGGATTTAATTTATAAAGAAGAGGCTTATAAGATCATTGGAGCATGTATGGAAGTGCACAATGAATTGGGAAATGGTTTTTTAGAAGCTGTGTACCACGAAGCTTTGATGTATGAATTGAACAATAGGAGTATTCCATTTCAAAATAATGTTAAGCTACAAGTAAGTTATAAGGGTTATTTCTTAAGCAAGTATTATTTTGCCGATATGGTTTGCTACGATAAAAGAATAGTACATACTAATTAGTGTTAATTAGTTTAATTAGCGAGAATTCGCGGACAAGAAGCAATGGATATACAAGCATATTTAAATCAAGACGAAAAGAAAGACCTTCTTAGGCTTCTGACTGCCGGATCGGTTGATGATGGAAAATCTACTCTGATAGGACGTTTGTTGTTCGATAGCAAAAAATTGTACGACGATCAATTAGTTGCCCTCGAACGCGACAGTAAACGTGTAGGCCATGCCGGCGAAGAAATTGACTATGCCTTGTTACTGGATGGCTTAAAGGCAGAACGCGAACAGGGAATCACTATTGATGTAGCATATAGGTATTTTTCGACAAACAAGCGAAAATTCATTATTGCCGACACCCCTGGCCATGAGCAATATACACGGAATATGGTTACCGGTGGTTCAACAGCGAACCTTGCCATAATCCTTGTTGATGCAAAAAATGGTGTTATCACCCAAACAAAAAGACATACATTTTTGATTTCTTTGCTTGGAATCAAGCATATAATCCTGGCCGTAAATAAAATGGACTTGGTAGATTATTCGCAGAAACGCTTTGATGAAATTGTTTCGGAATACAAGGATTTTATTACACGCCTTGATATTCCTGATATCCATTTCATGCCGCTTTCTGCCCTTAAAGGAGATAATGTGGTAGATATATCGGACAAAATGCCATGGTTTCATGGAAAAAGCTTACTCGGTTTGCTCGAAACTATTCATGTAAGCAGCGACCGTAATTTTGTCGATTTACGCTATCCTGTTCAATATGTGCTGAAACCGGATAATAATTTCAGAGGATTTTCAACTACAGTGGCATCAGGAATAATAAAGAAAGGCGAAGATGTTATGGTTTTGCCATCACGGAAAATAAGCAAGGTAAAATCAATTATTACTTATGACGGAGAGATAGAAAAGGCGTTCCCTCCTCAATCGGTTACAGTTGCTTTAGAAGATGAAATTGATATTTCGCGTGGCGATATGCTCGTACACCCCAATAATATGCCACGCATCGAAAGACACTTCGAGGCAATGTTGGTTTGGATGGATGAAAATACAATGGATCCGAAAATGCAATTCATCATAAAACATACTACAAATACTACAAAAGGAAGGATTGATAATATCCGCTATAAGATAGATGTAAACACTTTACACAAATCAAAGATCGAAGCTTTCGAGCTTAATGAAATTGGCCGTGTTGTATTTACAACCAATAGGCCTCTATTTTTCGATCCTTATACAAAAAATCGTTCAACAGGGGCATTTGTATTAATAAACCCTATTACAAACAATACCTGTGCGGTTGGGATGATTATCGACCGCATGGCAAGTAAAGACCTGCCATCGCGCATCACCGTTAAGGATATTAAAAAGATTGATAAGGGGCAAAGCCTTGTTTCAATTTCGGAAAGGAATAAACGCTACAACCAAAAAGGATCGACCATCTGGATTACCGGCCTGCATGGATGCGGTAAAAACCAACTGGCGTTTACCCTTGAGCGAAAAATATTCGATATGGGAGCAGTTGCCGTGTTATTGGATGGTACTTCGGTACGATCGGGTTTAAGCCGCGAACTCGACTTTTCGCCTGCCGACCGTGCAGAGCACCTGCGACGTGTTGCCCATGTTTGCCGTTTGTTGAATGATCAGGGAATTATTGCTATTTGTTCATTCATCTCGCCAAGCGAAGACATTCGCAGGCAGGTTGCCGAAATAGTTGGAGAAGACAGGTTCAATTTGGTTTACATGAATGCTGATATTGATTATTGCATGAGTCATGTAAAGGATGAACTTTACAAAATGGCTGAGGAGGGATCATTACAAAATATTCCCGGAATCGATTTGAATTATGACATCCCGGAAAACATTGCCCTGTCGCTGAACCCGGAAGAAACCGATGGAGAGAAAGTACTTGATTATCTTTCATCAAAAAAGATTTATCCGGCAGAATAAGTGAGGGAGGAATCAGAATTAGTAGTCTCACAGTAGCCAATTGCAAATGACACGAAACAAATAACTAAAAGACAAAAACTCATCGACAACATTTGTTGCAGAAGTGCTGGAATTACCGAGATGTATGGTAGATAGTAATAATTATCAGGAAGCGGTGAACAATCTTCAGTTAATTGATGAATGGATTGAAACCGCACGCTCATTAGGAAGAAACATTCCGAATGTAAAAATTGTCTATTTTAAATCTGGTAAATCTGGTGACAAAAATTAAAACACAGATTGAACAGATGCTCACAACTTGTCTCGTTAAGGCGGGAGACAAAAATTTTATGTAAATTTGTTGTACCCGTGTTATCTGTATTCCAATAAGGAAGAACACAGTAATGCAAATTACCATAATTAACCAAATGAAATATTAATGCTTACCTCCAGCGACATATTAAGATTCCTTTCTGAGAATAAGGCTTACATAAGGAAAAACTATCATTGCGAAGAAATCGGCTTATTTGGTTCTTTTGCAAGGAATGAACAAACGGATGACAGTGATATTGATTTACTTGTGGTTTATAATCCTGGTACACCTGATATATATGATACAGAACAAAAGATAAAAGAATACTTAAGGTGTAAATTCAACCGAAAAATTGATATTTGTAGCAAAAAATGGATAAAGCCTGTATTTAAATCTCTTGTTTTGAAGGATGTGGTTTATGCATAATAAAAACCATTACATACTACTTTCGATGCTTGGTACTATTGATAAGATATTACGATATACGAATACTTACCAAACAGCCGAGGACCTTTATGAAAATGACAGGGATTACGATGCCGTAATGATGAATTTTGTAGTACTTGGAGAAGAAGTTGGAGATGGCTTCTTTGTGAAATTAAGTTACAACACTCGAAAAATAACTAATAAGGCTTTGCAAGGTGTCGGTAAAGATGTCGGTAAAGGTGTCGGTAAAGATGTCGGTAAAGAATTAAGCCAAACACAACAGCGAATCATCGAATGCATAAAAACTAAACCGTATATTACGATACCTGAAATTGCCCTCGGAACAAACCTGACACCACGGACAGTAGAACGGCAAATAGCTGTACTAAAAACAAAAGGTATCATACAACGAGAGGGAGGTCGTAAAACTGGATATTGGCAAATAGTTAGCGGTAAGATATATTAACAACTTTTTATTTTATCTTAAAAAAATCCTTGTAAACCCGTTCATTCCGTCCTTGCCACGTAGCGAAGCGTACTGTGGTCATCCCCCGAATTTTCGGGGCAGGCTGTGTTCCAATATCATCCCCCGTATTATCGAGACAGGCTGTGTTCCAATTGAAACCAACTCGAATAAGTCGTAAATTTACAGTTCAAAACGAAAGATATGAACGAGATTAGAATACGGCGATTGATAAAATTCGGAGAAGGACTTGACATACTCTACCAAAGGGCTTGTTCAAAAATCACTTTATGACAAAAAGACAAAAACTCATTGATTATATATTATCAGGAACAGCTGATCACAATATTGAGTTTTCACAACTTATTATACTTCTGGAAAGTTTTGGTTTTAATTTAAGGATCAAAGGAAGACACCATATTTTGTATCATGCAACATTTAGGAAATCATAAATTTACAGCCTACAAAAAGCAAAAAAGTGAAAGCATATCAGGTTAAACAGGTAAGGACAATTATTATTAAGTACAGCTTAAATAAGTAAATCATGGGAATTAAGTACGAACTTATAATCTATTGGAGCCAAGAAGATAATGCATACATTGCTGAAGTTCCTGAATTATCGGGATGCATGGCAGATGGCAGGAATTATCTCGAAGCAGTAGAAAATGTGCAAATAATTATTGAGGAGTGGATTGAAACTGCAAAATCTATTGGTCGAAAAATTCCTGAACCCAAAGGAAAGTTGATGTTTGCATAAACCTGTCTACTTACACCCCTTTTTTGACTATCATTTAACCCTAAAAAAATAGTCGGCCTTAAAGGCCAAAGAGCAGCTCCCTACAAACTTGTTCGAAACAGTATGTGCATTTCTCAATCGGGCTGGGGGTAATATCCTCTTGGGTGTAAATGATGATAAAACAATAGAAGGAGTAAATCCTGAAAAAGTTGAGACCTTTTGTAAAAACATTGTAAACCTGAGCAATAATCCGCAAAAGCTCTTTCCAACATTTCTTTTAGATGCTAATACTGTGGAGTATGCGGGGAAGACACTCATTCATATTTTTGTTCCCATATCTTCACAAGTACATAAGTGCAGCAACAAAATATATGATCGTAGTGCTGATGGTGATTTTGAACTGAAAAGCGATGAACAAATCAAAAATTTATACAATCGAAAATCTATACTTTATACTGAGAATAAAATTTATCCCTTTTTACAAGAAAATCATTTTGTAAAAGGTATTGTTGATCGTACAAGAAGGATAATAAAGAATAATCGGCCCGACCATACGTGGAACGATCTCAGTAATAATGATTTTTATGTTACCACCGGTTTGTACCGTACAGATTTGATCACAGGACTTGAAGGGTTTACAATGTCAGCACTTTTGCTCTTTGCCAGGGATGAGATTATCCATAGTGCCATTCCACATTATAAAATTGATGCCCTTTTACGTATTGAAAATCTTGGCAGATATGATGATAGGGAAAACATCAGATGTAATTTAATAGAGGCTTATGACAGATTAATGAGTTTTGTAGCAAAACATTTGCCCGATATATTCTATCTGGAAAGAGACCAACGAATCTCTTTGCGTGAAAAAATATTTAGAGAGATTGTGGCAAATATGCTCATTCACCGCGAATATAGTAATGCTTATCCTTCCTCCTTCGCAATTTACAAAGATAGGGTGGAGACCAAAAATGCAAATAAGCCTATTTTTATTGGCCAACTTTTTCCGGGCAGGTTCGAGCCATTTCCTAAAAATCCAAACATTGCACAAATTTTCACCCAAATGGGGCGTTCAGAAGAATTAGGAACAGGGATTAAAAATGTGTATAAATACTCAAAGGCATATTCGGGAAGCGATAAAATTATTTTTCAGGAGGATGATGTGTTTACTACAAATATTCCATTACACAAATTAAATGCAACTGTAAATGCAACTGTAAATGCAACTGTAAATGCAACTGTAAATGCAACTGTAAATGAGAGGCAGAAAAGAATATTGGTAGAAACAAAGGAGAATAGAAATATAACAATATCGCAACTTGCTGAAGAATTAGGTGTCAGTCGTGACACGATATTACGAGACTTGAAGAAATTAAAAAACCTAAATCTAATAATGCGAATTGGACCTGATAAAAGCGGCCATTGGCAAATCACGAATAATCACGAATAGTTATACAGTATTGGTATGAGTTTGCTTTACTATGCGTGCAATATCAGGGCCACAAGGGGACTAGGATTAAACCCTGAAAGAATAATGCAGGCTTTGCTTGTACTCGAAAGTCAAAAGCGAGGTAAGGATCGCACGCTGCGACCAGTTTACGATTATTCTATGCCCAATGTAAGTGACAAGGTAGTAAAGATAATAATTAGTTATACTGACTACATCAAACGAACTGTGTGGAGTGAATAATGGAACACGGATAACACAGATTCAACGAATAATCACTGATAAAGAAATCCGTATAGATCGGTTCAATCCGTCTCATCCGCGTTCCAAAGATTACCGTAAAAGATTTTCTATTCTATTGAAAACAAATTGGAAAGTCGTAAATTTACAGTTCAAATCAAATGATATGAATGAAATTAGAATACATCGTATAATTAATTCTGAAACCATTACAATTAAAGAACTGCATGACTTTCTTGGTGAAGAGGTAGACATTCTTGTTACTCCTCGAAGAAAAGATACCAGGAGAAAAATGAGTATTCAGCCTGTAAAATCTGCGGCTGGAAGTCTCTTAAAATATAGGAATGTGAATCTAATCGATAAAGAGGCCGGTATTTGGGATGAAGTAATCAGAGAGAAATATGCAAATCGTTGATGCCAACATAATTCTAAGATACCTCTTGAATGATAATGAATCAATGTTTGCCACTGCTGTTCAGATCATTGAGAATAACAATATTTTTATTCCTTTTGAAGTAGCCGCAGAAGTAGTTTATGTTCTTGAGAAAGTATATGAGGTACCACGAGATGAAATCAGCCAGTCATTGAGAAACCTTATTGCCAATCCTGACATATCTTTAAACGACAAAGATGTTTTTATTCATGCCCTACAGAACTACGAAGAGAAGAAGATTGATTTTGTCGATACATTGCTTATTGCATATAATCACATTAAAAAGCATAAGATACACACTTTCGACAAGCAATTAAGAAAGTTATTAATTTAGAATTATGGATTATAACACGAAGTTACCCCGTAGAATTTTCAACTGGGGTTCATCACGTGGAATTCATATTCAACTGGTGTAACACAGATCTTACGGATACTCACTGATAAAAATCCGTGTTAATTAGTCCAATCCGTCCTTGCCACGTAGCGAAGCGTACTGTGGTCATCCCCCGAATTTTCGGGGCAGGCTGTGTTCTATTACACGAACGCCCCGAAGCCATG
>JAYENH010000827.1:0-1787 GCA_034721995.1 Bacteroidota bacterium | reverse complement strand
GAACTTTGCAAAAAGCCATAGAAGAAAGTAATAGGATTTGCAATTTCAATCATAATAAATACAATTATGAAAAATGCTGCCCAAGTTTTTTTTTATTTCCAATGATTGCCATTTTCTTATAATTTTGTCATCAGGATTTTTATCAATATGGAAGACTCATTTAAGGACAAAGGGATGCGAAAACGCCTTGTGGATGATATAAGGCGCAAAGGAATTTCTGATGAAGCAGTACTTGAAGCTATGAACAGGGTGCCACGACATTCGTTTATGGATAGCGGGTTTATCCGTTTTGCTTATCGCGACAATGCTTTCCCGATTGGTGCCGGACAAACCATCTCTCAACCATATACCGTTGCTTTTCAAACACAGTTGCTCGAAGTTAAAGAATTTCATAAAGTGCTTGAAATTGGTACAGGGTCGGGATATCAAACTGCTGTTTTGTTAGAGCTTGGTGCTACAGTATATTCCATTGAACGGTATAAAGAATTGCATCAAAAATCAAACGATTTGCTTGATAAACTGGGCTATCATCCACATTTGTTTTGGGGCGATGGCTATCTTGGCAAAGAAACTTATGCACCCTTCGACAGTATCCTTCTTACTGCCGGCGCACCAATAATTCCTGAAACCCTAAAAAACCAATTGAAGATAGGAGGATGTATTGTTGCACCCGTTGGGGGAGATGGCTCTCAGGTTATGACCCGTTTATGGCGAATATCAGAAACAAAATTTGAAACAGAAACTTTCGGGTATTTTTCGTTTGTACCATTCTTAAAAGGAAAAGCTTGAATTTATTATTGATGATTTATGATTTATTAATGAAATTAGAAACTAAAAATTAAAAATTGCAGGATAGTAGCCAGAATAATGTACAGACAAGTCATTCCTTGTATATACGATATACTACCTCCGAACGTCAGAACTTTAAACAAAAATCATGATTAAAATTAAACAATTTATCTTTAATAGTTTTCAGGAGAATACTTTTGTTCTTTATAACGAAAACAACGAATGTATAATAATTGATGCAGGAGCCTACGACCAACATGAGCAGGAAGAATTGATTGCTTTTATCGAAAGTCGCGAGTTAAAACCACTTCGACTGATAAATACCCACGGGCATGTCGATCACATTCTCGGCGTTCAGTTTTTAAGCAGGAAATATAAGCTTCCGCTCGAAATTCACGAAGGCGATTTACGTATTGTTGAGATGTCTGCCAACTATGGTAGCATGTATGGATTTGATGTTGATGTTCCATCAAATATTGATACCGGCCTTGTTGATGGTATGGCATTTAATTTTGGCGAGAGCATTTTAAAGCTGATGCATGTTCCGGGACATTCGCCAGGTAGTATTGCCATTTATGCACCGGCCGAAAAATTTGTTATTGTTGGAGATGTATTGTTCAAGGGCAGCATTGGCCGCACCGATTTGCCCGGTGGCGATTACGACATTTTAATGCGAAGTATTTTCGATAAACTTTTGACTCTCGATGCTGAAGTTGTTGTTTACCCGGGGCATATGGGCGAAACAAGTATAGGTTATGAGAAAATGTCGAACCCTTTTATTTTAGAAGCAAAATAGGGGCCACATAAAATTTATCTTAATTTTATAAATTACATAAAAAAACACATACGATGATCGAAATACTTATAAGCTTATACGATAATTGGCTAAAAGGACTTGGCCTGGAAGGAAACGAACTTATTTGGACAAGGATGATTATTTTGCTTGCCCTGGTAGGTTTATTAGCATGGATTGCAGATTTTGTTAGCAAAAAGGTTTT
>JAYENH010000826.1:0-1788 GCA_034721995.1 Bacteroidota bacterium | reverse complement strand
TAAAATTCGTAGGGTTTCCCTCGCCGTCGGCGAGGGAAACCCTATGCTATTACATATCGGAGCTTCACCCCTCAAAAATAAAATGCCAGCACCTCAAAATAAGATTTAGCCTAGTCTCCAGTAGGTAGTCATCAGACATCAGTCATCAGAAACAATTTAAGCAATTAACAATTCAACAATTCCAACACCGATTAGCACATGCTGCAAAATATATTTTGAAATTTCGATTAAACAATTAAAAACTATACTTTTGGCCTCGAAAAAAACAAAACATAATAATTAAGGATATGAAAAGAGATGATTTGGTTTTCGATATTATCGGGAAAGAATACAAACGACAGAAAAACGGCATCGAACTGATTGCTTCTGAGAATTTTGTAAGCGAGCAGGTTATGGAAGCAATGGGCTCGTGCATGACAAACAAATATGCCGAGGGATATCCGGGAGCTCGCTACTATGGCGGTTGCCAGCATGTCGACGAAACCGAGCAATTGGCCATCGACAGGCTTAAAGAACTTTACGGTGCCGAATATGCAAATGTGCAGCCCCACTCGGGTGCACAGGCCAATGCGGCTGTTTTTGCTATGGTGCTAAAACCTGGCGATACTTTTATGGGCCTCGACCTTTCTCATGGCGGGCATCTTTCGCATGGTTCGCCGGTTAATTTTTCGGGTATGTGGTACAATGCCGTTGCTTATGGAGTGAAGGAAGAAACCGGAATGGTGGATTACGACATGATGGAAGAAGTTGCTTTGCGCGAAAAACCAAAAATGATTGTTGGCGGGGCATCAGCATATTCGCGCGAATGGGACTACAAACGCATGCGCGAAATTGCCGATAAAATTGATGCTATCCTGATGATTGATATGGCACATCCTGCCGGGTTAATTGCCGCCGGATTATTGGACAATCCTGTTAAACATGCCCACATTGTTACTTCAACAACACATAAAACATTGCGTGGCCCCCGTGGCGGGATTATCCTTGTTGGCGACGATATCAGGAATCCCTGGGGAAAAGCAACTAAAAAAGGAACAGTGCGCAAAATGTCGAGTTTGTTGAATTCTGCTGTTTTTCCGGGAATGCAGGGAGGCCCGCTCGAGCATGTTATTGCATCCAAAGCAATTGCATTTGGCGAAGCTCTCGACCCATCTTTTAAAGTATATCAGGCACAGGTAATAAAGAATGCCACCGTTATGGCCCGGGCATTTGTCGATAAAGGTTACAAAGTGATTTCCGGTGGTACCGACAATCACAGTATGCTTATCGACTTGCGTACAAAATTCCCCGATATCACCGGTCGCCAGGTTGAGGACATATTGGTAAATGCCGATATCACTATAAATAAAAACATGGTACCTTTCGATACCCGTTCGCCATTTAAAGCATCGGGGTTACGTGTTGGAACACCGGCAATAACTACACGGGGCATGAAAGAAGAACACATGGCACCGATAGTTGAAATGATCGACGAGGTAATTTCAAATCTCGAAGACGAGGCCCTGATTAAAAAAGTTTGTGGCAATGTTAATGAAATGATGAAAGATTTTCCAATGTTTGCCTGGTAAATACCAGCAAACAAATATTAATCACTTTTTTTTATAAACTCACAGTTTACATAGGGGGGGCAGCGTTGCTTCCCCTTTTTCGTGAGACCCACTTTTCAAAAGCTTTAGCGCATTGAAAAGTGATGGTCGAACAATCCCGATAGCGCAGCGTATCGGGATCGTTTCATCCCTGGCAACAATATTTCAAAAGCTTTAGCGCATTGAAAAGTGATGGTCGAAC
>JAYENH010000825.1:0-1790 GCA_034721995.1 Bacteroidota bacterium | reverse complement strand
TTACAACTAACAAATCTCCCAAAGAATGGGCAGATGTGCTTAATGACAAGGTGTTGACCACAGCTCTGCTAGATAGGATTTTACATCGCTGCGAGATAATAAAATTAACCGGTAGAAGCTATAGGATGAAAAACAGAGAAACAATTTTTAATAATAAACTGAAGTTTCGCACCTAATAAAATCAATAGTTTTAAGAAGTAAAAAGTTAAAAAATGTAGCATACAAATCTTGCAAGATGCTTGATTTTACTGTATTTTAGCAGTATCTAACAAAAAAATACAAATATGCTACAGGACAAAGATATTGCTAAAATCCAAGAAATAAAAACACTTTTCACAGATAGTTGGATCCAACCGGAATTTTTTTCAAAACAGATAGGGCTTTTCGATTTCACAAAAGCCTCAAAAATATTTATGGCCATAAAGAAAAGTGGAGTCCCTGCATGGGACATAATCAAACTGCTGTTGATTTTGCCATTTAGCAATGTGAAAAGCATCCACTCGCTGTACAACACGGAAATGGCACCGGAGGCCAAGGGGCAAAAAGACACGTACTATCGGCTGCTCGGCAACCAGAAAATAAACTGGAGGAACATTTTGCTGTTGTTTGTCAAACGTTATTTGAAGTTGGACGAGAAGTTCAGCAAACCAACAGATGAGACCAGGTGCTTGATATTCGATGATACAGAGATAGCCAAAACGGGCAAGGCAATAGAAGGGGTGTCAAAAATACACAGCCACGTCACCCAGGGCTTCCTCTTTGGTTTCAAGCTGCTTGTCGCGGGTTATTGGAACGGCAGCGTTTTCATCCCCGTTGATTTCAGTTTCCATAGGGAAAACAAAGGCAACACCAAAAAGAAATATGGCCTTTCAAAAAAAGAACACAAAACCCAGAAGAAAACCAAAAGGGGGAAAGGCCTCCCAGTATCAAGGCGTTTCAAAGAACTTAATTCCAAAAAGAACGACATTGTGGTACAGATGTTCAAAAGGGTTGCCCAACGAAAGATATTTGTGGACTATATCCTGTTGGACAGTTGGTTTACCACAATCACGTTGCTCGCTAAATTCATGGTGGTCGATAAATGCATAAATATCATCGGGATGTACAAGTACAACAGCAAAGTGACAATTGGGGGCAAAGAAAGGACAATCAAACAACTCCGGAATTCCAAGAAAGGCATTAAGCGTTCACGGTCAACAGGTTTCTATAATATGGGTTTTATAGGTGAAATAAATGGGCTGACCGTGAAAATATTTTTGACTAGAAAAGGGAAAAACGGGGCGTGGCACACCATAATATCAACGGACACGAGCCTTTCGTTCAACCGTATGATCAAGGTTTATAATATCAGGTGGTCCATCGAAGTATTCTTCAAAGAAGCAAAACAACTGCTGGGCCTGGGCAAAAGCCAATCCACAAATTTTGACGTACAAGTTGCCCAGACAACAATAACAATGATACAATATCTCTTGATCAGCCTAAAATACAGGATGGAGGCCTATGAAACGATCAATGGCCTTTTCAAAGATGTCAAACAAGATTATATAGAACACAAGTTAAATGAGCGGGTAATGTCAGTTATTATTGAGATCCTCCTGGTTTTGGACCTTCTTGGTGTCGAATTAGATTTCGAGATAATTATCAGTAACCTAATATGTTACTCCGAAAAATTCAGCTTTCTTGAAAATGCCGTGGATATACCAAACATTTGTAAATTAGCTGCTTAATTTAAGGTGCGAAACTTCAGTATTTTACCATTTAATCTTTCTGCCATTGCATTTGAGAGAGTT
>JAYENH010000824.1:0-8062 GCA_034721995.1 Bacteroidota bacterium | reverse complement strand
AGCCATTCTTGACTATGGCAATGATGCAGAACTCGAAGGTGTTCAAATGGATATTGAAATACCAGAACAAAAAAAACCCTAATAATTTATTTCAATGAAGCACTTTAATAAATTGATATTTTTGATATTAACAGCTCTTTTACTTGCGCCTGCTACGGCAATAAATGCCCAGGTTTTTGTTGACACTACCTGGCACGACAACGGGCAATTTACAAAAGCCATTTACGAGTGTAAAATTGTGAACGGCGAAACCATAAGGCACGGTTTCTTTAAATATTATTATCCCGATGGAGGATTGCGTCAGTATGGCTTTTATAAAAATAATAAGTTCGACAGCCTTTGGAGTTTTTATTCGCGACATGGTATCAGGTACAAAATTGAGAATTATAATGACGGTTTGCGCGATGGCACATTTGCTGTTTATTTTCAGAATGGCGACTTAAAACAAAGTGGAAGTTATAAAAATGACAAATTGCATGGCGAAATAGTTACATACTTTGAAAATGGTTTTCTTTCAGAGAGAGTTAATTACAAAACGGGCATGAAGGATGGCCTTGCTGTTGGAAATTATGAGAATGGAAATCCTTATTTTAAATTCGAGTTCGAAAACGATAAACATGCCGGCTTGTACGAAATGTATTACGAAACCGGGATTCTTAAGGAAAAAGGAGCAAAAAACGGAAATCATTTTGATGGACAATATTTCCTTTATCGGGAAGATGGTTCAATCGAGAAAAAGATATTTTATCAGCAAGACAAAATTATTGGCGACTATTTTACTTATCATCCAAATGGCGAGGTGAAAAATCATTGCTTTTATGTTGATGGAAATATGGAAGGTTTCTGGAACGAATATTATGACACAGGAATTTTACGTGAATCCGGTAGTTATTCAAAAGGCGTAAAAACAGGAATAGGAAAGTTCTATTATCCGGATGGAAGCCTGTACATCATTGGCAAATTCAGGAATAACCTTTATCACGAAAAATGGAAAGTATATCATCGCAATGGGAATATGAAACAAATTGGACGGTACAAAAAAGGAAAAGCTGAAAGAAAATGGAAATATTTTCATTCAAATGGTAACATTTCTAAAGCAGGTAAGTATAAGCATGATGTTGAAGAGGGGGTTTGGCTCTATTTTTACGAAAATGGAAAACTAAAAGGGAAATTGAAATATAAAAATGGAAAACTAAATGGTTGCTCCAAAGAGTATAGCGAAGATGGCAAACTTATTAACAAGAAGTTTTTCAAAAATGGAGTAGCCGTTGAACCTGATTAATGTGATATTTTTGTAAATTTGTTGCTCGCTTCTCAATAAAGTTAGTATTTGTAGTTGATTTGGAAAAGATAAAAAGACATATTGCTTTGTTAATCATGATTTTGTTAACAACAATGCTTGGTGCACAAGTTCAGGATAATGCGCAGATTGAACTTACTGCCAATTTAAACACAAGCATGTCGTTGGATATTCAGAGCAATGCAATAACTTTCGATTTTAATACAGTCAGCGATTATCAAAATGGCCTTGGGGCCAACGGTAATTATTCCTTTGCCGGTTCGGTTACTTCCACCGCAAATTGGGAATTGTCGATAAAGTCGCAGCAGGATTCCCTTAAACACTCAGATGGCCTGCACACTATTCCGTTAAATTACGTGGGGTATAAAGTTGAACTTACCGGAAATTATGGCGAACAACAGATTAGCAATGCAGCGGAAAATATTCCAGTGGCATTATCGGGTACAGCAACAATGGTTTTAACAAAAGCCACACAAACTAATGCCGGAACTATTGACGACAATGCTTTTGAAATATTTTGGGAAATGGGAACCGGAAACGGTAATACAAATTCCATTTCATTGCTCCAGGGTAATTTTAAACATGGTGCATATCAAACTATAATTGATTTTGTTCTAACCGAAATACTTTAACAATTGATTAAGGCAGAGAGCAGAGGGCTGAGAGCAGAGGGCAGAGGGCTGAGAGCAGAGGGCAGAGAGCTGAGGGCTGTGGATGCCGACTGAAGATTGAAGACTGGAAACCGGAGAATGAATACCCTGGAAAACTATGAGCAATTACACTTACCTGCAACAAGGTGTAATAATTTAAACCAAATAAATGAAGAAGTTAAATATTTCTATTCTTTATGCTGAAGATGACAAATTGACACAGCGTTTAATTGCCACTTTTTTGCAAAAGAATTTCGAAACAGTATACGTAGCCGACGATGGCGAACAGGGCTTAGAGCTTTTTAAGGAACATAACCCTAATCTGGTTATTACCGATATTTCAATGCCAATTATGTCGGGTCTCGATATGATTGCCCGTATCAGGGAAATCGACAAAGATGTAAATTGTATTATAACATCATCGAACCAGGAAACTAACCAGTTTGTTACTGCCATAGAGTTAGGAGTAAACAGTTTCCTGATAAAACCCATTAATCCTAAAAAACTACTTGAACAGGTAAAAAGGATAAACCACAATCTACTTCTTCAGCAAGAAGTTAAAACCCAAAATGCACTAATACTCGAAAACGAGAAACGCTACCGCACACTTTTCGAATCTGCCCCCCTGGGAATTGCTATTATCGATCAGAAAGGCCACATAATAGATTATAACGATAAACTTCTCTTTAACTTAAAGGTTATAAATCCGCACTCAAAGGCAAATCTTAACATATACGAGTTTATTCCATTTATTAATTCGGGCATTACTGCTGCTTTTATGCAGTGCATGGAACAAAACAAAGTAGTAGAAAAAGAACTTCATTATTCTTTAAAAACCGGTAAAAGTATCGACTTTTCCATTCATATTGCCCCCATCATCATACGTGGTGGCAAGTCGTTATATCAGGCAATTATCGGAGACATCAGCGATCGGAAAAAATACGAGATTGCCCTGCGTGAAAGCGAAAAACGCTATAAAACACTTTTTGATAATGCCCCTATCGGTATAGGCATAATTTCGAAAGAACATAAGTATATTATTGCCAATAATACACTTAGTCAAATGTTGCAGTATAACAACGAGGAAATGGAAGGTGTAAGTCTTCATGAATTATTCAACAGGCATGAATTGCAATACGAGATTAACCAAAATCTGCTGTTCGACGGCAAAGTTATTAGCAAAGAAGTTGAACTACGAAAAAAAGATCGATCCAGCCTTTGGGCTTTGCTAACTATTTTACCTATCGAAATTGCTGGCATGGATGTTTATTTATCGGCTATTCAAGACATTACGAGTATCAAGAAATCAGAGCAGGCCCTTCTGCATAAAAATACAATCAACAAAGCAATATTCGAGGTAACCACAATGTTGCTTACTTCAAAAAATATTCCTGAAACAATTTATCACAGCCTGGCTATAATAGGAAAAATCCGAAATGCAAGCCGTGCTTATTTGTACACATTCAACAACAAAAATGGATCGCTTGATAATTACCACGAGTGGAACAATTCTTCTGCCAACTGCAAGAATATATCTAACAAGGCATTATTGGCAAAAGATTTTCCCTGGATGATGGAGAATTTGCGGAAAGGTGAAACTATTCTGATAAAATCAATTTCGGAACTGCCTGATGCGGCCAAAGGTCTCAAGGGGCGGATGGAAACGCTTGGGATAAATGCTATGCTTGCTATTCCTATTCATTTAAACGGGCGTTTGTATGGTTTTCTTGGATTCGACCATATCAACATCGACAATTCCTGGTTTCAGGATGATATCCCATTATTGAAAACGGCATCAATGATACTATCTTCGGCCATTATAAAAAACCAGCAGGAATTGCTTTTAAGAGTCAACGAAGAAAGGTTGAACATGGCCATTTCCAGTTCGAACGAAGGATTATGGGATTGGAATATAAAAAACGGTGAAACTTATTTTAGCCCCGGCTGGATGAAAATGTTAGGATTCGATGAGCATGATCTGATGCCCATGTTCCATACTCTGGAAGGATTGATCGACCCTGATGATTCAGTAAGGTTTGGCCAACTCCTGAAAAATCATATAAATGGCAAAACCGAAAACTTTGAAGGAGAATTCAGGATGATTACAAAATCGGGCGACAAATTATGGATTTTGCTACGGGGCCGCATTGTAGATTGGGACATTAATGGCAAAGCAGCCAGGATGGTAGGTACACAAACCGATATTACCAAACGCAAAAATGATGAAGAGAAAATCTCATATCAAAAATCATTGCTCGATTCTGTTATTAATAATATTCCCGATTTAATATTTTATAAAACCACTAATGGCGAATATTTCGGACATAATAAATCATTTGCTCATTTTGTCGGCAAAGACTCTGAGGAGATTATCGGCAAAACCGATTCCGTTCTTTTTCCTGCTGAAATGGCAAAATTCTTCGTGGAGAACGATAATGAAATGGTAAATCGCAAAGCAACATATCGGCACAAGGAATGGATGAAATATCCCGATGGCCGTAAAATATTATTAGAAACCATTAAAACACCTTTTTATAATGCAGCAGGAGAAATACTTGGTTTGCTTGGTGTAAGTCGCGACCTTACCGAAAACATGAAAAACCTCGAAGCACTTAAATCGAGCGAAGATCGGTATCGCGGGCTAATTCAGTCGCAAAACGATTTGGTAATCCGCATTTCATCAGATATGAAAATTACATTTGCCAATGATGCCTACTGCAAAAAGTTTGGTATAAAAGCCGATAACATTAAAGATGCCAGGTACAAAGCTTTTACTAATTCTGATAACTCCGGGTTTTTAACCGATAGATTAATCGAACTTGAAAAACCGCCATATAGAATTCGCTTTGAACAAAATTCGAAAGTTAAAGGTCATGAAAGTTGCATTATGTGGGATTTTTATGCAATCAGGGATTTGTATGGTAATACTGTGGAAATACAAGGAGTTGGACGTGATATTACCGATATAAAAATTACCGAAGAAAGGTTGAAACAAACAAATGCCGAGCTTACTAAACTCCACGTGAACCTGGAACGAAAGGTGTCGGGAGCAGTGAAAGATTTACGCGAACGCGACCACATGCTGATTAAGCAATCGCGACAGGCAGCTATGGGAGAGATGATCGGGAACATTGCCCACCAGTGGCGGCAGCCAATTAATAGCTTGGGATTGATTGTCCAGAATTTTAAAAATGCTTTTGAAATGGGGACAATGTCTTCGGAATACCTTAATAGGAAAGTGGAAAAGATTACCGAACTAATAGACTTTATGTCGGAAACTATCGACGATTTCAGAAACTTTTTTCAACCAAATAACGATAAAATTACTTTTAGCCTAAAAGAAACTATCGAAAAAACTATCAATTTTCTGGAAAGTAATTTCGCACATAATAGCATAAAGGTAGAAAATAACATAAAGGATGATGTGCTTATAAAAGGATTCCCAAATGAATTTTCGCAGGTATTATTGAATATACTGGTTAATGCAAAAGATGCTTTTCTGGAAAAAAATACCAAAGACCCTCAAATTAAAATCACCTTAAAACAGCTAAAATCAAAAATAGTAATTACTATTTCTGATAATGGTGGAGGGATCCACAAGGATATTATCGACAACATTTTTGATCCATATTTTACAACTAAAGAACAAGGTAAAGGCACCGGGCTTGGGTTGTACATGTCGAAAGCCATTATTGAAAAAAACATGGGGGGACAACTTAGTATTTCCAATAAAAACCAGGGTGCCGAATTCAGGATCGAGATTTAATCCACATAAACCACCTTTACTTTAATGTCTGTGTTTCGGCCTTTGTCGTCGGAGCAGGATATTTTTACCAGGCCTTCGGGAACCCTTGTAAACAAATTCCGGCCAGGTACTGTGCTTGTAATAAATTTATTGTTAACGTACCAGTAGATTTTTTCGACATCGGCAGCAGCCTGGCAATTAAGGCAAAGCTGAAGGCTATCGGCAGTATTCAGAAAATATTCAACATCACTTGAAGGCGAGGTGATTTTTGGTGCATTGCCCGTAAAAACCTTCTCGCAATCGGGATTGTGGGCAGGAATCTTTAAATAATTAATTTGATTTTTTTCATAATAATCAATTAAGCCGGGTTCATAATTTGGATAAAGGGCTTTTATAAAACCTGTACGGGGCAAACAAGCAGAGCAATATGAAATAGTAGAATCGGGGTTAATAAAGATGTATTTCTTATGCCTGCATTTTTCGATGCCCGAAATCTCAGGAATGTAATAATCAATAATCTGGTCGGTACAAAAATCTGCCGGCACCAATCCACTTTCCTGGCATACCAACCGAAAATCAATATCATCGGGCGGCACATTCCAGTTTTTATCGCTGTTTCGGTCGATGGCATTAAAAATTGAAAACAGCAGAGGCGCGGCCACATCGGCCCCGGAAAGCCCCGGAACCCCTTCGCCCGAAAAATTCCCTGCCCAAACCCCAACAGTATATTTATGATTGTAGCCAATACTCCAGGCATCGCGGCGACCATATGAAGTACCGGTTTTCCATGCAATGCGGGGCAAGTGCGAAATATTTTGCCATTGCTGCGGAAAATCGGGGCGGTTAAGTTGAATCAGGATTTCATTTACCATAAAGGCTGCCCCCGGCGACATCAGGTCGATGGTATCGTTTACAGGCCCATTATCACACAAACGGGAAGGAATTAGTTTCCCATTGTTGGCAAAGGCCGAAAAGAGATTACATAATTCCTGAAGGTTTGCTCCACATCCTCCCAGGACTAAGGAAAGACCAAGTTTTTTTGAGTCAGCATAAATCTGGTGAAAACCGGCATTCGACAGATCGGCAGTAAATTTCCCGACCGAATACCGGCGTAACAATTCAACAGCCGGTACATTCAGCGAATTAATCAAGGCAAATTCGGCACTAACTTTTCCATGAAATTTACCGGTATAGTTTTCGGGCCGGTAACCATAATAATTTATTGGAAGATCGTTGATCTTTGTTTTTGGTGTAATAAAACCGGAATCGAAACAACGGCCATATAAAAAGGGTTTCAGCGTGCTTCCCGGCGAGCGGATTGCACGGATACCATCGACCTGTCCTGCATTACGTGAATCGTAAAAATCGGCAGACCCAACATAAGCCAACACCTCATGCTTTCGATTATCAAGTATTAAAACAGCAGCATTATGGATATTTTTTGCATGTAATCTGTAGGAATAATCTTTAATAATTTTCTCAGCCTTTTTTTGAATTCCCAAATCCAAACCTGTTTTTATAATTGCTTCGGATGGATATTGTTGAAAAAGCCAATTTGCCAAATGTGGTGCCAGCCGGGGCCGCTCGCGACGATATGCCTCAAAAGCTTCGTCGATGGCATCTGCAATAATTTCCTCGTCCCAAAGCCCGTCGTCCCAAAAGCGGTGCAACCATTTATTCCTTTCCTCCCTGATAAAATCGTTGGCATGGCCAATGTGCAACGAATTGGGCCGGTTTGGAATAATTGCCAGCACGCAAATTTCTGCGAGACTAAGATGGTCGGGCGATTTTCCAAAATAAAGGTACGACGCAGCTTTTACGCCCTCAATGTTTCCCCCGTAAGGAACAATATTTAAGTACAATTGCAGAATCTCATCTTTCGAAAAATGCAAATCCAATTGCAGGGCACGGAACATTTCAATCGCTTTATTCTTGTAACTTCGTTCTTTGGGGTTTAGCAGCCTGGCAACCTGCATATTAATTGTCGATGCGCCCGAAGTGCGCCGGCCCTGCAAAATATTTCGGAACAAAGCCCTGGCAATTGCAAAAACATTAACACCGGGATGATAATAAAAATATTTGTCCTCCTTATATAATATGGTCTTTAGCAATTGCTCAGTAATTTCATCTTGCCCGATAAACATTCGCCATTTATCATCCTCACTTAAAAAAGCATGAAAAACCTCGCCCTTATTGTCGGTGAGTAAAGTCGAATACGAAACATCCACATTATATGGAAACATCCAATCAGCAATAAAAAAAAGGCAAAACACAGTTATAACAGCCAAAATCAAACGCTTTGTCCAAACCGGAATTCGGCTTATTTTATTTCTGAATTTCTGAAACGACATAATTGCAAAGATAGGA
>JAYENH010000823.1:0-1791 GCA_034721995.1 Bacteroidota bacterium | reverse complement strand
GATTATTTATAAATGGGAGCAAAACGATTCCCTCATTTTGATTGATAATTATTTCACCCTTCCTTACGAAGAGAAATGGCGGCATCAGGAATTGGAACTGATACTAAAAGTGCCTGTTGGCCGTCGGATAAAAATTGATCGTTCGCTAAAAAGAATTGCATGGAATTCGGAATACAATGGAGGCTACTACTGGCCCGGCGACCTGGTTGGAAAAGAATGGCAAATGACCCACAACGGCCTCATAAAAGTGAGGTATCAAAAAAAATAAAAAATAGCCACGAATGCACGAATTATAATATTCGTACATTCGTGGCTATTATTAAATTATATGGCTGGAATTTACATACATATTCCTTTTTGTAGGCAGCGATGCTATTATTGCGATTTTCATTCGAGTACATTCCTGAAAAATTTACCCGAATTACTTTATGCAATAAAAAAGGAAATCGCTATTGAAAAAGATTATTTCGAAAATGAATTAATCGAAACAGTTTATTTTGGAGGGGGAACTCCATCAATTTTAAAGGCTTCTGAAATTCAGGATATAATTAATAGTATTTTACTTTACCACGAAATTTCTCCTTACGCCGAAATCACATTTGAATGTAATCCTGACGATCTTAGTACGGATTATATTCATCAACTTAAAAATACGGATGTTAACAGGTTAAGCATTGGCATTCAATCTTTCGACGACAAACAATTACAGGCAATGAACCGACGGCATTCTTCAAGTCAGGCAATCGGAGCTGTAAAAAAATGTCAGGTGGGCGGGTTCGATAATATCAGCGTAGATTTAATTTATGGTTTGCCCGGTATGCAACAAGATGAATGGCAGCGGAATATTCAAAAGGCTTTGGATTTGAATATTCAGCATATTTCGGCATATCATCTTACTTTTGAGCAGGGTACAGTTTTTTTTAATCATCTAAAAAAAGGAAGGCTTAAAGAAATCGATGATGAAATCAGCAATCAGCAATACAAAACTTTAATCGATATAACCGGCAAAGCGGGTTTCGAGCATTACGAAATTTCAAATTTCGCCCTGCCGGGATTGTATTCAAAACACAATAGTAATTATTGGAAACGGGAGAAATATCTTGGTGTTGGCCCGGCTTCCCATTCATTCAATTTAAAAACGAGGCATTGGAATGTAAGCCACAATAAAAAGTATATTGAAGGAATAATGATGGGACATCCGAATAGGGAAATTGAAACTATCGACAAAGTTTCCCAATTTAACGAATTCATTATGACCTCGCTTCGGACAATGTGGGGAGTTAATATAGAATATTGTCAAAACGAGTTTGGCGAAAAACAAACGATCAGGTTTAAAAAAATATTTCAGAATTATATAAAACAAGGCAATGCTTATCGTGATGGTAATTTCTACAAATTAACACAAAAAGGACTTTTTATTTCAGATAAAATTATTTCAGAATTGTTTGAATGAAATTTGCTTCTATTTAGTGCTTGCACGAAAACTCCATTTATTTTGAGTGTCTGATAAGAAAACGTCAAGAACAAGGCTTGCTTAACCTTATTTAGAGGTCTTCAATCTCTTCTTTCGATAAGCCTGTAAATTCAATTATCTCATCAATTGGTTTGCCTTTATCTCTCATCTTTTTTGCAATTATATATCTTTCATCAACCTTCCCTTTTTTCATTCCTATTTTTTCGCCCTCAACAAGTCCGTCTTCTTTCGCAGTGGCAAACATACCCCTTTCACGGGCAAGATTTATCAAATAACTTTCGTACCGTTTTTTTTCTTCTCTGCTCATATTCATTTCA
>JAYENH010000822.1:0-1794 GCA_034721995.1 Bacteroidota bacterium | reverse complement strand
TTTGGAACTGTGTAAAAAACTGAAAAAGAAATAAATAGATGAGAAACAGAATAGCCGGGATGTTCGGAACAACTCCCACTGTTGTAAAAAATCTATTGATAATTAATGTCATGGTTTATATTGCCTACATGATTATTGGTAGTCGGCTCGACGGAAAAACTTTAAACGATTTGTTTGGCTTGCATTATATTGGTGCCGATAATTTTAAGCCTATACAATTTCTTACGTATATGTTCCTTCATGCCAATCATACTCATATCATATTCAATATGTTTGGGCTTTGGATGTTTGGAAGAACCCTGGAAAGTGTTTGGGGATCAAAACGCTTCCTTATCTATTATTTTGTTACGGGCATTGGTGCGGCACTTATACAAATGCTTGCCCTTAGTTTTGAGCTTTCACCTGTGCTTGATGCAATCGATAGTTTTCTTGCCAATCCTGACATAGTTAGTTTAAAGGAGTTCCTCGATTCAGAAAATTTCAAGATAGTATCTTACGATATCCAAAACAATTTCGAAGCATTCAGGCGTAGCTATAATAATATTTATGTTTCGAACCCCGAAGAAGCAATGCTGCTTGCCGAAGAATTTATAGCTCAGTATCGTGTCGACTTCCTTAATGCCCAAAATATGGTAGGGGCATCGGGGGCTGTGTTTGGCATTTTGCTTGGTTTCGGAATGCTTTTTCCGAATACACAATTATATATTATACCATTACCATTTCCTATAAAAGCCAAATGGATCGTGATGGCATATGGTGCTTTCGAATTATACCAGGCATGGATGATACAGCCTGGCGATCATGTAGCTCATGTAGCCCATCTTGGAGGAATGATCTTTGGTTTTATCCTGATAAAAATCTGGAAAAAGGACCGGAATAAATTTTTCTGATCAGTTTTCTATCCTATATGTTTTCTTCAAGAAAACGTCAATCACGTTCAATTCGATGAAAAAAAAATTATTTGAATAAGGATACAAAATTTTCAAATCCCGATACCCAAACACCATCTTTTGAATTGAATTGAAGTTCGCCGGAATACACTACACATCCTTTGGTTTTGTTTCCGGTTATTGTATTAAAACGCCTGATATTTCTGGTAAAGTCGTTGTGCCAGGTCATGGAAGATTTAATTTCAATGGGGTAGAGTTCATGTCCTTTTTTGTAAAGTAGATCAACTTCATTTTTATTACTATCCCTGAAAAAATACAGGTTAGCATCCATGCCTTGGTTTAATCTGGCTTTCACTGCTTCAATTACAATCATGTTTTCAAACAAACTGCCCATTAAAGGATCCCGCGATACCTGCCTTTCGTCTTCAATGCCCAATAGGTAGCAGACAAGGCCTGGTTCGTAAAAGTACAATTTGGGCGACTTAATCATTCGTTTGCCAAAGTTTTCATAATAAGGTGTAAGCCGGAAAATAATAAAAGATGCTTCCAGTACAGAAAGCCAATGAGATATCGTTGTAGTAGAAACTCCGGTATCGTTAGCTAAGGAGTTTAAGTTAATAAGCTGGCCTGTACGTCCGGCCAATAACCTCAAAAACTTTTCGAAAGTTATCAGGTCTTTCAGGTTTAACAATTGTCGTACATCACGTTCGATGTAAGTTTGAAGGTAATTGCGGTAGGCCATGCCGGGTTCCTGTTGTTGATCGTAAATGCGTGGCAGAAATCCTGTATAAATATATTTGTCGCGTGAAAATCCTGCAAGATTGTATTGCTTAATTTCTTCAATACTGAAAGGCAATAAGGTAAGGAGGGCTGTGCGTCCGGCAAGGGATTGGGAAATAGCAGC
>JAYENH010000821.1:0-1800 GCA_034721995.1 Bacteroidota bacterium | reverse complement strand
TATAGCTTTAGTAATAATAATTTGTCAAAAAGAGAGCATTTTTTTGATCAATCTCAGTACAATTTTAATTATCAAACCGAGACCTTCGAATCAGGCCTGGGATCGGGAAGTTCGAACCTGGGAAAGGGGCTAAGTTTTCAGAAAAGTTTTTATTCAAGTTATAAGCATGTTTACGATTCCTTAAATACTTTGATGGGTATAGTAAGTATCTCTCCCTTCGATGGAGAAACAAACCTCGGTTTTGGTTATTCTTATAAACAAAAGGATGTAATTTTAAGTAGCTCGGTAGGTGCCGGTTTAGGAACCAGTTCGAATGAAAATTCAATATCATTTAAACAGGAAGGCTCGATGAAATTTATTAACAAGCATCGCCTGACTTTTAGATTATCAGGTATCTGGGAAGAAAATTTTGAGGCAAAGCGGTACAGCGAAATGGGCTATTCCCATAACATTACTTATGTGGCTCCTTTTGGCAATTACCTTAAGTTATGGGCCAGTCATCGTTTTGGCAGTTCTTCGTTTCCTGGATCGGAGCGTGGATTATCTGCATTTACATCGAATTTGAATTATTTATTTCCTAAATCTCATTATGTTGTTCATGCAGCATGGAATAAAATAAAACTAAATCCCGAAATGTATGATGATGAGCACAGAATGTTACCTGAAAGCAATGTCGACAAACAGAGTTATTCGCTAAAGTTGTCAAGCCCGGGCACAAACTATTTAGGATATGGAATTGGTTCATCATTTACAACTCTTGATACAAGTACAGAAATTGATGAAAATTCAGTTGAAGAGGTAAGTATCAAAATATACAATCTTATGATGTCGGGGCGGCTAAATGGGAGATATTTCAATTATAAGACAAATCTTAGCGTGGGTTTTATCAATGACAGAAGTGGGAACAAAAGACCTGATTTTAAATTAAAATCAAGTGCTCAAAACAGAAATTACGGTTTCGCAGTAGAATATCAGGATGGTAATGCAGGAGGAGATTATTCAGTTAAGCAAAGGATTGAAAAACGACTTTCGATAAGTCCGTATTACAAAAAAGTTCTTTTTCGAAAGAATTTATTAATTAATGCAAATACCCAATACAACTACAATTTTTTATCGAATCGGGGCAGACTTAGTTTCAATGCCGGCATTGATGGCTTGTTAAGGAATAACTGGAAAATCCATTTGGCAAGCCGGATCGATTGTCAGCTTGTTAAAAGCTATACGGCAGGTAACTGTAAGCTTGCAAGCCTTGAGATCGGAATATCAAAAGGTATTTCATTTTCGCGCCGCGAAATAGAATACTATGATGTTTCAATTAAATTTTTTAAGGATGAAAACGGAAACGGAGTTAAGGACAAAGAAGAATCAGGAATTGGTAACATGATTGCCGGAATTACTAAAACAGCTCCCTTGCCCGGAAAAGAAAATGCCACTAATGAAGGCCATGCTGCCGACCATTTTAAATTTATCTCGCTGGCCAGCAATAAACAAGGTGATATAAAAATGGAATATATGCCCGAGGGTATTTACGAAGTGAATATTACATCTTCTAAAAATCTGTATGGCTACTTTAATTTTAAAGGTAATGAGCATGTTTTCCAACTCGATGAAGAAAAAACAGTAAATATTCCTTACGAAAAGGCAGGGAAAATTTACGGACAACTAAAAATAAAAAGGGATGCCTTTTCTGATATGGGTTTAGTAAGTGCCGAAGATATACGTATTGTTGCTGTTTCGTCCGAAGGTAAAGAATTTACAAGCCTTACCGGACGTAACGGACAATTTATTTTATACGTACCA
>JAYENH010000820.1:0-1806 GCA_034721995.1 Bacteroidota bacterium | reverse complement strand
CTGATAAAGTTGACCCGCTTCCAAAAACAATATCAGCATAGCCGTCATTATTTAGGTCTGCAATATCAAAAGTGTTCAAACCCATTAAACTATAAATGAACTGTAAAGATCCAAAACTGCCGTTTCCAAGGTTTTTTGCCCAGTGAACAGCATCACCAGAACCACCACTACCTATATTGCCAATAATATCAGTTAAGCCATCTCCATCCATATCCTTAGCCATAAGAAGGTTCGTATTTCCAAAAGCGCCCGGTATGTTCTGTGGCATATCGAAATTGCCATTTTGCATGTTTTCGTGCCATGCAATGCTATCGGACCAGGCACCGGAAACAACATCTGTAAACCCGTCATTGTCGAAATCGGCTGCATATACCGAATTTGCTTCAAGACTGGAATCTGAAATAACTTTTTGCAAGGAGAATTCTTTATTGCCCAGATTTTTATACCAGGCAACTTTACTATCCCCTTTCGATGCAGATAGGATATCGATTCTTCCATCGTTGTCGAGGTCGGTTGCAAAAACATTTCTCACATCTACAGCGGCATTGGCAATCCTTTGGTTAAGGATGAAATTTGAGCCAAAGTGATTTATATAAACCTCAATGGAAGCAGCTTCCTGACCTCCTGCAACTATATCCATAAATCCGTCACCATTTAAATCGCCTGCATAAACATAATAAGCTCCATCCAGATTATCACTAATAATTTGCATGGGGCCAAAATTGCCGTTTCCAAGATTTTCCTGCCATATTAGCGAGTCTTGAGTCCAGGAAGTCATTACCATGTCTAAATCATTATCGTTATCAAAATCAGATGGAAAGAAGGCAAAAGGACTCATAAGTGTATCATTTATAATGTTTTCAGTTGAAAAATTACCGTTTCCAAGGTTTTTATGCCAGGTAACCTTGTCGTTCCACCATCCTGCCTGGCTTGATAAAATATCCGGCAAGCTGTCGTTATCAAGGTCTGCCGACCTAACACAAAATGCCCCTTGTGCAGTATTAGTAATTATTTGTTCTGCTCCGAAAGTTCCACCTCCCATATTTTTAAACCAGACAACTTTATTATCATTATAGGAAGAAGAAATAACATCAACCAAACTGTCATTATCAAGGTCGGTAGCACAAACACCACTAGCACCAACAGTATTTGTGCTTAGAACTTGCTGGGTTCCAAAAACTCCATTGCCGAAGTTTTTATACCATGCTATTTTATTATCATTCCATGAAGCAGAAATAACATCAATTAAACTGTCGTTATCCAAATCAACAGCAAAAACCGATGAAACGTCATCTACATTGTAGTTGATAATTTGCGAAGGTGCAAAACTACCGTTTCCCAGGTTTTTATACCAACACACATAGCTACTCCCGCCGGTTATAATATCTTTTTCCCCATCATTATCAATATCTTCAAAATAGATGGCACTTCCTAAGTTGTCATCTGAATCGTCAATAATAATCAAGCTGTCGAAATTCCCGATTCCATCATTGCTGTACCATGCAAGTAAGTGATCCCGTAAATAGATGGCCAGTATATCCAAATCGCTGTCGTCATCAATATCTGCAAGTATTATTTGGCATGGATAAGAACCATGTGTAACATTATGAGGGATAAACGACTGTTGGGAAATAGCTATGCTGCTTATTAGAAGAAAGCTGATTAAAAGTGTAAAACAATTTTTCATCTGTTTATATTTCTGTTAAGTGTTCATTATCTATCGTTTAACTTTTTGATGCTTTTAACGCTAAGAGAATCAAAATTTCATCTTCATGCTCTATGGCAATAGTCCTGTGTGCTTAACGT
>JAYENH010000819.1:0-1807 GCA_034721995.1 Bacteroidota bacterium | reverse complement strand
CGATCAAACCTGGATGATGGCCGTCGGGCTTTTTTCGCCACATGAGTTTTTCTATCAACTTTATGGCGAAACCGACCCGAAATTAAACCCGGGCAATGCCGGTCGTACTTTCAACAACCATTTTGGTTCGCGCTCGATCGACGATAACGGAAACTGGAAAGACCTTACAAAACAGCCAAATACTTCGGCCGATATTTCGCCAACTGCCGGGCAAATGCCCCGCTTGTTAGGGCTTGCCTGGGCATCGAAACTATTCCGTAACAATCCCGAATTACATCAATTCACAACTTTGTCGAACAAAGGTAATGAGGTTGCTTTTGGATCGATTGGCGATTCGTCGACTTCGGAAGGCCATTTTTGGGAAACCATAAACGCTGCCGGTGTTTTGCAAGTTCCAATGGCAATTTCGGTATGGGACGATGGATACGGAATTTCAGTCCCCGCTAAATATCAAACTACAAAACAAAATATATCGGAATTATTAAAAGGTTTTGAAAAGGATAGAAATGGCGATGGCTATTACATTTACAAAGCACGGGGCTGGGATTACCCCTCTCTTGTAAGTTTATACAAAGAGGGAATTGAAAAATGCCGGACAGAGCATGTCCCTGTTTTGTTTCACATACACGAAGTAAGCCAGCCACAGGGGCATAGCACAAGCGGATCGCACGAACGTTATAAAACAACCGAACGCCTACAATGGGAAAAAGATTTCGATCCTATAAAAAAAATGCGCGAGTGGATGCTCGAAACCGGTGTTGCTACAATAGAAGAATGTGAAGCGATAGAATCGGAAGCAGTTTCGGAAGTTAAGAAAGCCAGAAAAGAGGCATGGAATACGTACAAAAAAACAATCGAAGAGGAAAGAAAACACCTCCTTTCGATTATCGAAAACCGCACCTGCCAATGTAAGCGCGAAGGCATCGATAAAGTTGGAATTGTTGCCGATGAATTAAGAAAAATCATCAACCCGATAAGAAAAGATAATTTTAGTGCAGCCAAGAAAATACTTCGCCATGTTTGCATGGACTGCGATATAAGGAAAAAACTACAAAGCGATTTAAGCGAATGGCTTGAAAGAAATTACAAAAGCAACCACGAACGCTACAATACAAAACTTTATGTTGAAGACGAAAGCTCGGCACTTTTGGTAAAAGCAGTAAAAGCTGTTTATTCTGATGAATCACAAGATGTGGCAGGCCGAGAAATATTGCGCGACAATTTCGATTATATTTTTGCCAATAACCCAAAAGTTGTAACCTTTGGCGAAGACACAGGGAAAATCGGGGGTGTAAACCAAAGCTTAGAAGGACTTCAGAAGAAATATGGAGAAATAAGAATTAGCGATACCGGGATTCGTGAAAACACAATTATGGGACAGGGATTAGGACTGGCACTTCGCGGTTTGCGCCCGATTACAGAAATTCAGTATTTCGATTATTTGCTTTACGCCCTACAAACCATGAGCGACGATTTGGCCACAACACATTACCGTACAGCCGGTGGCCAGAAAATTCCGGTAATAATCCGTACACGCGGGCACAGGCTCGAAGGGATTTGGCATTCCGGCTCGCCATTGAGCATGGTAATTAATTCAATTCGCGGGGTTTATGTATGTGTACCGCGCAACATGACACAGGCGGCAGGCTTTTACAACACATTGCTCGATGCACAAGATCCGGCCCTCGTTATTGAGCCTTTAAACGGATATCGCCTGAAAGAAAAGATGCCCGACAACATTGGCCTCTTTAAAACACCTCTGGGCATTCCCGAAATTATTGAAGAAGGCAGCGACCTTACACTGGTA
>JAYENH010000818.1:0-8123 GCA_034721995.1 Bacteroidota bacterium | reverse complement strand
TAAAATATTAGAAAAATTATGTCAAACAATGAATGAAACTAAAATGAAATTTCCTAACACAGAACTTACAT
This sequence comes from Bacteroidota bacterium, assembly GCA_034721995.1. Lineage (GTDB taxonomy): Bacteria > Bacteroidota > Bacteroidia > Bacteroidales > M50B96 > JAIOYV01. The sequence goes on along the minus strand of JAYENH010000818.1, from coordinate 8,052 downwards.
TATTCTACAAACTGGTATCATCTTAAATCCGCCTAAGTCAGTTGTTCTGAAATTAATAGAACAGATAGAATCAACAGGGCTGATATTATAAAAAACAAATAATATTTTAAACGTTCCTGGATTTGGGTTTCTTCTCTAAGAAATTTATTCTCCTTTTCTTTCTTTTCGCTTTCGTACTTCACTTGTAATTCTTCAAATCGTTTCCGGCTTTGTTCATTGTTTATTTCATTATTGACATCTGTATAGAGTTTAAAATAGTGATAGGCAGAATCGATGTTACTATCTATTTCGTAGATTTTTGACAAGTCAAAATAAATCATTTTGATTTCATCCTCCGAATTGGATTTTACAGCAAAATTCAGGGCAGGGTAAAAGTGGTCAAGAGCAGGTTTGGCTTTTTTTTGTTTCAGATATGATTCGCCAATTATTCGGTTTGTCCGGCAAATACCAAACTGGTCGTTAAGCCTTTTCATCATATCTAATGCAATTCTGTAATATTCCCTGCTATTCTCAAACTCCTCTTGCTTTTCGTACAACTTGCCTATATTGTGGGTAATCCTTGCAGCAAAGTAGAAATTTTTTGTATGAGTTGCTATATCTAATGCCTGCTTAAAATAATTGAGAGCCTTTTTGTAGTCCTTTGTTTCCAGATACACATGCCCAAGATTCGCAAGAGATGCATTAATCCTTACCGTATCATTGGTTTGTTCGGCGTAATCGATCACTTTGTTAAAGTATTTTTCTGCTTCCTTGTAATTCATCAACTGAAATGAGTATAGCAAACCAATATTAGTATATAAAATAGAGAGACGATTGATAACTGATTTGTTATGAGTATCGTTTTTGTACAATGCAAGCAAGTACTTTTCTGCATCCATAAACCGGCTAAGTGCAATATCATTTTCTCCTTTCATGTTACGAACAACAGCAATCAGGTTTAGGGTAAAGCCAATGTTTAAACTATCGTTTAGTTCAATATATAATTTATATGCCTCATTATCGTATTCCAATGCCTTATTTAAATTACCCAGGGTTTTGTTGATAAAACCCAGCATCTTATATGTATCGGCCAGTAAATCGGGCTTATTTTCATCTAATGCAAATTCTAAAGATTTTGAGCAAATAATCCTCGACAAATAAGGTTTATTATAAAAATACCTTTGTGCGAACTTATTTAAGCTTTCAATTTTAAATTGATTGTCAAAATAACTTAGACTTGAGAAAATCATGTCAGGAATACTTGCATCCAGCGTACTATCATTTGTTGCATCAAAACAGTTTAATGCTTTTTTCATGTAAAAAATTACTGTATCTTGTTTATGCTGTATTCCATATATGGTAGCCATACTGAAATATGCTAAGCCCAGCATCTTGTTATCGTCTTCTGAAGCTGATATTGCTTTTTGTGAATAAAACTTAGCTTTAATCAGGTCGGTCTTTTTAAACTCTTCTGAAAGCTGAAAATAGATTTGTTGTAACTCATCGGGGCTTGAAGTGCTTATGGCTTTTTCGAGGCTGTCGGTTATATTATGCTGTGCATTTATGTCAAATAGAAATAAAACCAGTAAACCTACCAATATTGTCGTCCTCATTTATGTCCCCTTTAGAAAGCAAATATAGAACAAATATGGCTATCAAACACTTATTGAATTTATTGTAAAATGAGTAATCTGTGGCTTTTGTCATATTTTTTAAGAACACAGATTATTCACACTATTGTTTGTTTTATAATCACGGACAGACTGTAAAGATTTCTTACCTACGGAGCTTATTTGTCCCTGGTTTTAACTTTTAGGATCCGACTCATTAGGAGTCAAATATTTATAGCTATAAACCTTCAAAACAAATTATGGCTCCGTAGGTTCGAAAATGTTTCTTTTAACGAATTATTAATTTCTTAATGCTAACATCTTTATCTGAGGTTACTTTCACAAAGTAAATTCCTTTACTCTGATCGTATAAATTAATAGATTGTTTTGTATCACCTTTCTTTGCATTGCTGGTGTAATCTATTTGTTTTCCGGTAATATCAATAATTTCTATTGCATTTATATTATTTCCTTCAACAACAAATTCTCCTGATGTCGGGTTTGGATAAATCGCAAAACCATTATTTTCATGCTTTGCCAAATTTTCAACAGCACTTGTTTGAGTAACCGTAATTGTTTGAGTTTCGGTATCTGTACCGGTTGTGCCCGATATTGTTAATGTAACAGTATAGTTTAGGGCAGCACTGTATAAATGACTTGGGTTTTGATCGGTTGAAGTGTTGCTATCGCCAAAATCCCAATGCCACGAGATAGGATTGCCGGTTGACAAATCGGTAAAATGTATCAATAGTGAATTTGCCTGATCGGCCTCGTACGAGAAATTAGCCACCAGTACAGTTGGTGCAGAAACTGTTATAACGATGCTTTCCGAATCGCTACAGTTTTGTCCTGAAATATTCAGTGTTACGGTATAAGTCCCGGCCTGAGAATAAGTGTGTAAAGGGTTTTGAAGGGTGGATGTAGTTCCATCGCCAAAATCCCAGTACCAGCCTGTTGGGCTACCTGTCGATAAATCTGTAAACTGATACATTAAAGTTGAGTTTGGATCGACGGTATATGAAAATGCAGCAACACAAGCAGTAGTTCCAATTATTATTGTCTGGGTGGTTGTATTATAACCATTCGCGCATAATATAGTGAGTGTTACCACATAAGTCCCGTTTTGTGCATAAGTGTGTGTTGGGTTTTGTAGGCTTGATGTAGTTCCATCGCCAAAATCCCATGTCCATGAAGTAGGGCTACCGGTCGACATATCGTAAAAATAATAAGTCATTACCGAGTTTGAATCAGGATAAAACATAAAATCAGCGATACAAGATGTAGTGCCCGTTGTAATTGTCATGGTTTCGGTATCGGAACAATTTGGCCCCGATATGGTCAGGGTAACCACATAAGTCCCGTTTTGTGCATAAGTATGTGTTGGGTTTTGAAGGGTGGATGTAGTTCCATCGCCAAAATCCCATGCCCAGGAAGTAGGTGCCCCTGTAGATAAATCTGTATACTGATATCCCATAAGAGAGCCTGGCACTAATGCATAAATAAAATCAGCATTGCATGAGGGAGTTCCAATTGTTATTGTCTGGGTGGTTGTACTATAACCGTTAGCGCATAATATTGTAAGTGTTACCGCATAAGTCCCGTTTTGTGCATAAGTGTGTGTTGGGTTTTGTAGGCTTGATGTAGTTCCATCGCCAAAATCCCATGTCCAGGAAGTAGGGCTACCGGTCGACATATCGTAGAAATAATAAGTCATTACCGAGTTTGAATCAGGATAAAACATAAAATCAGCGATACAAGATGTAGTGCCTCCTGTACATATTGTGAAATTAGCAATAAAAGGGGCACTAAAACCTATTTGAGTTAGTGCTGGTCCCTGGCAATTCTGGGTGCTAACAATAATTGAAATCCCTGAAACATAATTTGGGATTACAACTGAGTAATATCCGTTTGCATCGGTCATTACTATTTGATAGAAATAGAATCCGGGATTCGTCAAACTATCGCCTATTGCGACAATCTCTACTTCGTGGTTGGCAACTGCCACATTATTTAAATCGCTTACCAAACCACTTACGGTTGGCGTTGTCTGGGCAAATGATACGATGCCGGACAACAAAAACATCGTCATTAATAATTTAATTCTCTTCATAACTTTACATTTTTTATAAAATAATTAGTTTTCTGTAAAAAATATTTTTATCATTTATAAACTGAATATAATATTGGCCTTTCGATAAGCCAGTCAAATCAATAGTGTTTTGGTGTCTCAGTCTAATAATCCAATTTTACACAAAGGTTGCCTGTTTTTTTCTGAAAAAATAAATTATTAATTTCGGGTTACTGTTTCGCAGAATAATCTGTGCCACTTGGAAAGCAAATATAGAATAAATCAGGTTTCGCAAAAAAATACAAATGTCAAATTGAATCTTCTTTAGATATCTCTAATATTAATCTCAAAACTTCTGATCCATCGTATAAGAAATTGTCGCATAAACCGGATATATAGATTTCATATTATTATATTTCTTATCCATCCGGAATGCAAATATATGTAGTTTAATAAGAAGGTGTTATGAATAATGTTTTTAAAACAATTTTGCAAAGAAATACCAGGTCATCATTCCCGAAACAATAAGTTTTAAAAGTGTGCCGGTTAAAAATCCGAGGAAGGAGCCAAACCCGGATTTTAGTGCTTCCGATTGTTCTTTGCCTGCAATTAGTTCTCCTGCAAAAGCTCCAACAAAAGGCCCGATAATAATTCCTAAAGGAGGAAAAAATATCATGCCAAGCAAGAGACCGGCAATTGAACCAATCACACCTTTCCTGCTACCTCCGAATTTTTTTGTGCCCCATGCCGGAATAATAAAATCGAGTACATAAACTACTACTGTAACACCGGCCCATATCCACAGAAATTGGGAATCGAAAGAATACCGCGATGTAAAATGAAGAAATAATAATCCGACATAACTTAAAGGAGGCCCCGGGATAATGGGCAAAATAGCACCGGCAATCCCTAACAGAAGAAATATTATTCCGAGAGCAATAAGAATGAAATCCATAGTTTTTTAGCTTGAAATTAGAAATTAAAAGTGAGATTCAAACAAAGAAAATGAAATCTCAACCTTGATTATTCATGATATTTTTGATTACCTGATTCAATTTGAATTAGTCATTCTGTTTTTTTTGTATTCAGCAAATTAAGTAGGTTTATGAATAAATATGGCTAAACATCTGAACCCTGAGCCTCTGAATTCCGAACTCTTACATTAAAGTAAACCGTACACTAAAACCTATACTTGTGTTTGAGGTAGGGTAGGAGAGGCTCACAAATGGTTTGTTATTAGAATAATCGATAAAGAACCTAACATTAAAACGCTCGCTTAAAACGTAATCGGCATTAGTTTTAATCCCGATAATCCTTTGTCCCGAAGTAATCTGGTCGGGTACATCGGTTAGCTGACGTAATATTGTCCAGTTTTCGCGCAACGAGAAATCAACACGAATGGTCAAATCCGATTTGAATTCCCTCTTGTTCAAATATAGAGTTAAGTCTTGTATTCTGTATCCAGCACCAATAATATACTCCTGGCTTCGTACCTCGGTTAATTGTTGATTGGAAAAACTTAGCGTAAGGTTACGTGTTTTCTTTAACTCAATTTTTGTTGTAAGGCTGTTGTTCCATGTAAGATCGAAATTTATTAGCGGACTAAATTGCTCATTTATCGATACCGAATTTATTTCCTGCAGAGGAAGATAGTTATTCAATAAATCGCGTGTGGTTGAAAATCCATCCTGATTGGCAATAAAATCAAGGTTTGTATTATACGACCCAACATTATAAGTAGACCGGTATGTGTGGCCAACCGATACTGTTTTTAGATATTTCTTCACCCATTCTATTTTTGATAAGCCATCCCATGTAATGCGCCAGTTTGGTTTCAGGCTTAAAAGTGAAGGGAATACACTAAGCGAAATATGCTCAGGATTGATATTTCCATAAGCCGCCAAAAATGCAGGTATCAGCACTTCTTGCGATGTTGGCCCGTAACCATCGGGAAAACCGGTTTCCGAATCGTTTCCTCCTGAATAATCAGGATCGCCCGAAGCAATACGTTCACTTCTTAGTCGTTGGGCAATTGTTATCCTTGAGTCTTTAAATTTTTGGAATATCTCGGAAGAATAATCTTCATCTAATTTCTCGAAGGCAGTGCCCCATGTTCCAAATGTCATCGAAAAGTTTCCTGTAATTTTTCGGCTGTTTGCAGAAAAAATTCCTAAGGAGTCGGCAAGATAGTATTCGGTAACATTCTCAGCAAAAGTCCTGTTTGCAGTTATATCGATTCTCATTCCGCTCATTGGCTGTATCGAACTCCTGAAATTAAAAGTCTCGGTTGAGGTCATCGTAAATGGTGAATTTAGGGTAGGGTCGGTTGTTATCCATTCATTATCTGCAGCTTTAACAGCAAAATCTTTGTCTTGCCAACCAAGAATAAATGGTATGCCCGGAGCTAATCCTCCTTTGTATTGTTTGCTTCCGAAGAATTGTGTTTCAGGGAGGTATCCGGGCAGGATAGTCCCATTATTAAATGAATAGGAAACGGAAAGGTTTTTAATACCCATTAAAGCAACTATCGAACGTTCAAGAATAATTTTCAGGTAATTGGGTCTTTTCTTTTTACGCCCTTTTACAACTACCCGAGCCTTTACCATATCTTTATCAAGCTTATAGGTAACTCGGTTTTCGTTTATTATTTTCTGTTGTCCAAACAAGCGGTTGCCAAGCGAGTCGTATACTGTTACCTGCACATCTTCGGTTTCTAACTGGTGATTTATTGATTTGGGAATATTTGCTTTAAAGCTCATTCCATCGCGTGAATATTCAACATGTTCGGTTTCATCTTCTTCTTTGTCTTTGCCTTTTCCTTTCGAGCCTCCCGGTCTTTGTCCACGTCCACGACCACCGCCCCGGCCACCTCTACTGCTGTATTTTTGGTTCAGTTTTTTAAAATAAGGTATTTTGTTGTAGAGGGTCAATAAGTTTATTTGCCCGTTTAACTGACTTGTGGATGAGTTTTTTATAGTATTTCCAAGATTGATTGTATCTATTGTTATGGGGCTTGCTGTCCAATCGTAGGTCGAGTTGTAGCGCGTGGATAGTGTAGCCCAATCCATAAGTGGCAAACGGTTTATTGGTACATTCCAATTTAGGTTTATCATGTGGCGATATTGGGTTGTGCGCCCAAAATTCATAAGGTTTTGCCATACCGAATCGCGCCATGCTTTATAAATTTGTTGATCGCCATGTTTGTCAACCACTCCCTCAGGCTCATCAACACGTGCCATGTTAGTAGCCGAGAAATCAAGTTTTATTGAGCGGGATAGATCATATTTTATGTCATATCTTCGATCCCATGTAAAATTTTTATTGAAAGTAGGAGGAATAATAACATCAGCATTGTTCATGTAACTTGTGCTGATATTCCTCATTTGCATTGCCTGATAATTACGCATCAGGTCGGAGCGAAATGCAATCTGCTGGGGCAAATAGTAAAAGTTGAAATCCTTGATAATCCTCATCGACTTCGATTTCATAAACTTGCCCGATGCCTTTTTAAAAGGTTTTACATTTGTTGGTCGGTTGCTGAAATTATAGGCGACCCCCCCCCTGTAGCTTTTTTGTATATCATATTCGGTATTAATATTTCGTCTGAATATTTCGCTGTAGGCATAACTTACCGACCAATTTGAAATATCATAAATTTTTGGTTGTCCCATGCCCCGCTTCGCAATTTGTACATTAGTAAGGTTCAGGCTTTTCCTTTTTGTATAATCTTGTGCTGCATGGCGGATAGAATCGCGTGCATGTTTTGTTGTAGCATTATCAAGGGCTATATCGAAGGGTATATCCGGATCGAGTGGGTTGTACTGTGGATTGCTTACCGATTCGCTTATCCCAACATATAATGGAATACGTACGCCCGATTCTTCGGAAAAGAATCTGCCTAACTCAAGGTTCGATGAAATATCATATTGATATGTTTCTTCTTTGCTACGTTCGTTAACCTTTTTCTCAATGCTTCCAAAGCCCGGCTTGCTTGTGCTACCGGCAATTGTAATATTACCGAAATCGGCAAGTTTTGCCATTATCCGTGCATTGGCCGCCCATCCTCCTTTTTCGTTGAAATCGGTAAGTCGCAATTCGTTTAACCAAACCTCGCCCGATTTTGCCATGCCGTCGTCATTGGCCTCGGCAAATTCCGAATTAGCTTTCGGGTTACGCAAACCAATCATTATGGTGCGCACGTTGCTCAGGTTTGGGTTACCTGTAATTAAAACACGATTGTGAGGTAATCCATCTTCTCCCTTTTTGTCTTCATCAAAAATCCAAAATGGCGAATTAATTGTAACATTTACAGGATCGAGGCGATTTGCATCATTCCTTTTTTGCTTAACATTTTGAAAAGCTTCAAGGGCAATATCTATCCTGTTTATATCGGGC
>JAYENH010000817.1:0-1814 GCA_034721995.1 Bacteroidota bacterium | reverse complement strand
TGTCCCCTCCTTGGCAAGGAGGGGATTGAGGGGTGGTTTTGTCCAATTCAATCGCCCAGATTCCATATTTTTTTATTCTCTCGTTCAGTTTAGGATACTTTTTCCACCATTTTTTAATATTGCTCGCATTTTTCCCTGGAGAGATCGTTTCAACCGAACAAACCCTTAACATTTCATCAATACTCTTAAAATGAGATACCTTCTTAACCATTCTCTTAATCAACGCTTCTGACTTAATTATTTTATCCGTTTTACTATCAGCCAAACAAAATTCAATAACATCTCCCGGCTTCATATCGCCCCAATATTTTCCCTCACCCCTTTTTCGTCCAGCCCGCGTTTCAATTGTCTTGGTCCTAATGTTAATTGCCTCAAAAGTGTCCTTACCATAAATTTTCATGCCCCAAGTTTTTGTGTTTTTATGTTTTAATGTTTTTTTGTCGCAGTACCATACGGGAATCCTATGTCCCCACCAAATTTGTCTGGAAATGCACCAATCCCTTAAATTATCAATCCAATGGAGATAGTTTTTTTGAAACCGTTTTGGCGTAATTTCAACTTTTTGTTTTTCATCATTATTATGCCCAGTAGTCACTGCCTCGCGCATTAGGTTTTTTAAGCTCTTATTTTTGCAGGGAATCACCTTATTCACATCAACAAACCATTGTTCCATTATTTGCGGCTCAATTACGCCCTTGCCCCGATAATTTACTGCTATGGAATGAGCATAGTTATCCTCAACTTTCACCAGTAGTCCTTTTTTTTCTAACTTTTCTACAATTTTAGGACGCGCTTTTTTTATGTGTATTCCAGAAAATTCGCAAGCTACATCTAAAAGTTTGCCATTAAAATCTATAATCTGTTCGTAATCAAGGTTATGCCTTTCCGCAATCTCAAAATCAGTCATATCATGCCAAGGAGTAATCGTCATTACCCCCGAACCAAATTCCATGTCTATGGTTTTGTCTTTTATAATCGTGGCAGTAATTTTTCCGTTTATCCATTCAACATCTATTTTTTGCCTATGCTTGTATTTTTTATATCTTTTATCATCCGGATGCATTACCAAATATTTATCTCCGAATTTCGTTTCCGGTCTGGCCGTGGCAATCACCATCGGTCCATACTGCAAATAATAAAACTTTGTTTTTTCTTCAATATATTCAACCTCATCATCAGCCACAGTTGTCTGCATCCTTGGATCCCAATTTACAATTCTTTTGCCTTGATAAATCAACCCATCATCATACATTTTTTTAAACATTGTATTCACTGCCATAGAACGCTCCTCATCAAAAGTATAAGCCAGCCTAGACCAATCGCAGGAAGAGCCAAGCTTTTTTATTTGTTTTAAAATTGTGGTTTTACAATCCTTGGAATATTCTCGAATAATTTTAAGCAATGTTTCCCGCCCCAATTCCTGCCGCGGATTTTTATATTTACCCGACTCAATCAAATCGCGTTCAACTCTGGATTGCGTTGCCACTGCCGCATGGTCAGTGCCGGGCAAAAACAAAGTTCGCTTGCCTTGCATCCGTTGATACCGAGTCATCAAATCCATCAAAGAATTTTCCAAAGCATGCCCTAAGTGCAAAACCCCAGTCACATTGGGAGGCGGCATCATCAAACTAAAAACCTCTTCGTCTTTTTTGCAAATACCCTTTTTAACGCAAACATCTGGATTAAAAAAGCCCGACTTTTCCCATTTTTGGTAAATTTCGTCTTCGTAGTCACGAGCGTTGTAGGTTTTAGGTAAGCTTGCCCTGATACCCTTATGTGGTTCAGGGTCTTTTTTAGGGCTTGACATATTTTTA
>JAYENH010000816.1:0-1817 GCA_034721995.1 Bacteroidota bacterium | reverse complement strand
GATATCCACAAGATTTAACCCACCTGTAACGATAAGGTTTATGGTTCATTTGTAGCCTCAAATCCACAGATTCTTAATTTGTGGATTTAATAAAACGCTATTGACACTATCTGTGGAAAAAGTGAAAATCTCAGTAACTACCCGGGTAGTTTTGATTGATGATATTGTGTTTTTTATAATTTGTTGTTCCACGTAATAAGCGCATAATTAATAAGACACAAAAGACGCAAAGTAAACAAAATGAAAGCTTTGAGTTTTTTACGATGATTATCATTATTTTATTTAGTTTTGTGTTTTTAATTAAATAAAACTAATAGAAATGAATAAAAAAACAAGCATTTTATTGGTATTAGGTTTCGTTTTTTTAATGAAAGCATCCTTTGCACAACCCTGCAAAGAAGTAATTGCTTACTATCCAAACTGGCAATGGTACGATCGTAGCCATTTGGTCGAACCAACATCAATCGATTATTCGAAATATAGCATCATTAATTACGCCTTTTTTAACCCATTGGCCGATGGTAGTATTGCTCAAACCGATTCGTGGGCCGACGAAAATCTTTTGTTTGGTCAACCCGATTGGGTAAACGGAGGCTACCTGCCCAACACATCATTAATCGATATTGCCCATAACAATAATGTTGATGTTATGGTTTCGATTGGCGGTTGGACTTTGTCTAATAATTTTCCTGGCATTGCTGCCAATCAAGCTAAGCGTACGTATTTTGCTTCGGAATGTATCCGTTTGTTGCAAACTTTCGGGTTCGATGGTATCGATCTCGATTGGGAGTATCCTGGATATGCCGAGCACAATGGCACAGCAGCCGATGGAGTGAATTTTACTTTGCTCGTGCAGGAAATCCGCGATTCGATCGATGCTTATGGATTGTCGGTTGGGAAAAACTTTTTGCTTTCTTCCTGTTTTAGTGCCGACCCCGCAAAAATGGAAATAATTGAATGGTCGAATCTGATTGGCGAACTCGACATGTTTAATATAATGACCTACGATTTTTTCGGGGCATTTAGTGCTGTGAGCAATCACAATTCGCCATTGTACACACCGGCCGTTGGGACTACATCATTTAATATCGATTCGGCATTTATAAATATTACCCAAACCCATGGAGTACCAAGCTCGTTTGTAAATATTGGCGTACCGTTTTATGGCCGTTCGGTAACAAATTGTACAGGCTTGCATCAAAGCCATTCTGGAGCAGGCGATGCAGCAACATTTTGGGAAGACGAAGGCACTCCGCTTTTTTACAATGTCTTGAAAAACATGAATTTGTTTACGACTTATTGGGATAGTCAGGCGCAAGTTCCTTACCTATTGGGCAATTCTATAAATACATTTGTTTCTTATGATGATGAACAATCGGTAGCCTTAAAAGCAGAATATGTTGTAAATAATAATGCCCGTGGGGTTATTGTTTGGGAACTTACCGGCGATTATGTTGAAACATCTCAGGGTTCAGGCACTATAGACGGAACACCCTTAATTGATACATTAAATGCAGTTTTGTGTTCTATACCAACTTCTATTGAAGAGGATATTTCTGTAAAAAATAAAAGCCTTTCTGTTATTCCAAACCCTGTAAGGCAAAATAGGAATATTGCTATTAATATTTCTGATAAAGATTTTACTAACGGAACAATTGAAGTTTTTTCTGTTGAAGGAAAAATAATTTATTCATCAATGTTCAATAATCAAACTAAATTTAGTTTTTCATTTTCAGACAAGGGCTTGTACATTATAAAAATCAGTAATAATGTAAAAATATATTCGCAAAAAATGATTGTGTATTGAGACGGAAGAT
>JAYENH010000815.1:0-1819 GCA_034721995.1 Bacteroidota bacterium | reverse complement strand
CTAAAGCCCGGGTTCGGGATGGATATTATTCCCCGACATAAATGTCGGGGCTATTGAAACAAAACATTAATGATGATTAATTTAAACAAATGAAACACCCATGGCAATAAATTTTGGCACACAGGAGCATGATTATTTTTTCGTGTTTTCGTGTTTTCGTAGTAAATTTAAACACATGAAAGTAACTCAAAAGCATATATATCAAATACTATCATTATTAGCTTTTCTATTATTGCTGATTAGTTTTTCGTGCAAGAATAATCCAAAACAGATTAGCTCACGCGAAATAAAACAATACAAAGAGCCTTTGGTAAAGGTAAATAAAATCCTGGTTGAAAAAGACAGGATACGGATTGAGAAATTTGCTCAACGCCGAAACTGGAAAATGCAAACCTCCGAAACAGGATTATATTTTATAATCAACGGCAATAGCACGGGCGAAAAAGCCAAAGAAAGTGATTTGGTAACCATAAAATATCGACTATCATTGCTCGATGGAACCATCTGTTACAGCACCGATTCCTTAGGCCCCGAATCATTTGTTGTAGGTCATGAAGATATTGAACCGGGACTTGACGAAGGCATACGGCTTATGAAAAAAGGCCAAAAGGCCAAACTGATTCTCCCTCCACACCTTGCCTACGGTCTACTTGGCGACCAGGCCAAAATCCCTCCACGATCGATTATTTTAATCGAATTGGAATTGGTGGATATTTACAGGGAATAAGGGATAGGTTAATTGTTAAATTGTTATTGTAAACTTATGATTTATGGGCGATTTTCAAAAATAGCTGAAAGTAGCTTACACTTTATATTTGGCCTCTTCTGAAAAGTCCATAATCATGTTTTTATTCTTTCTTATTTTCAGTATCTCAAAATAAGAGCAGCCATTTTCAGCTTTGACCAATTCTTTCCACAGAAAATTTTATTTTTGCCAGCTAAATTAAATTAAAGGAATATGGCTTTAATAGAAGATTACACCCGTAGCGGAAATTGGTTGTTTAAATACCGGACCTATTTACCTCTGGTGTTGTTTGTAATACTTGTTGTTGCTTTGTTTTTTGAGCGTAACGAAATATTTGAATACACAAATATTTATTGGATCATGTCCTGTTTTATTGTTTCAATGATAGGCTATTCGGTTCGGGTAATTACAATTGGCACTGTTCCCAAAGGCACATCAGGAAAAAATACAAAAAGACAAATTGCAGAGGAACTCAATACAAGCGGAATATATTCTGTTGTGCGCCACCCTTTATATCTCGGTAATTTTCTTATTTGGTTAGGGGTAATTTTGTATTCCGGTATCCCCTGGCTTATTGTGTTACTTGTTGTGTTGTTTGCCTTATATTACGAGCGCATAATGTTTGCCGAAGAAATGTTTTTGCGTGGTAAATTTGGCAACAAGTATATTGATTGGTCAATTGAAACACCCGCATTTTTCCCTGCCCTCGGAAAATGGAAAAAATCCACTTTATCTTTTTCAACTAAAAATGTTCTTAAACGCGAATCTCATTCATTAGTAAACACAATAATTTCGTTTTCAGCAATCGACTTTATAAAAAATTATTTTTATACCGGGAATTTCACACTGAACCCTATATGGATTTATGCATTATTGATTGGGATTGTACTTTTTCTGATTTTAAGGATAATCATAAAAAAAACAAAACTACTTGAAGTTGAAGGAAGGTGATGGACGGCGAGAGGGCGAGAGGGCGAGAGAGCGAGAGGGCGAGAGGACGAGAGAACGAAAGGGAGAGAGTGATTGATACAAAATTGTAATAAATTACAAGGCAACGAAATGATGCGAAGCAAA
>JAYENH010000814.1:0-1825 GCA_034721995.1 Bacteroidota bacterium | reverse complement strand
GATTTGTGTCAACATATTCTGTTTGGTCAAGTTCCAATGTTTCCAAACGTAAGTTTTCTGTAATTTCGGGAGGGAAGGTTTTTTTAACAAACTCCATTACCTCATTTTTCCCTGAAAACATTTTCTTGAAAAACTTATCATGCGGTTGTGTTACTTTTTTTCCACTTTTTGTTTTGTTTTAAAATACAAATGTACAAAAATATGGGGTTCAGATCAATTTTTAAAAATCCTTGATAAGTCATTTCTCGAAACAATTATGCTTCCTCCTCCGTGATACTCTGTGCAAAAACTCCATGTAGCTCTATGGTTAGTAGAAATATGTATTTTAACCAGTAGAGTAACACAGAGAAAATACAAGGAGTAACACTGATGAAAAAAGTCTAATTATTTTTTGTCATTATATCACAGGGTTTCGCTACGCTGCACCCCGTGCTAATACATATCGCCCTTTAAGGGCTTAAAGGGCTGAAAGCCCGATATGTAAAAGCACAGGGTGAAATGAAATGAAACCCTGTGTAAATTGTGACAAAATGAAAATAAAGGGCTGAAAGCCCGACAGGTATTAAACCCGCGAGGGTTTCGCTCTAAGCGAAGCTCTCGCTGTGAAGTTAACCTACCGTTTTACAACTTTATATACCGTTGTTCTGTAGGCCATCGTATTTTCAAAAACGAATTGCAAAACAACTTTTACAATAAAAATAATAAATAGTTTTAATAATCACAATAAAATGTTTAGAATATTTTGTGTTTATTAGTTTTGTTTTGCCTGTATGGGTTTTGTGAAATTCATATAATTTAGCATACAGCCTTAATTTGTTTTATGGTATCAAAAAACAATAATTACCCTACTTTTGCAGCCTGTTTAAATAGCTTTTAATTTGTTTTGGAAATTCAGGAATTATTAAAATATTTTTCGTCGCACCCCAAACTCCCGGAGTTGCTTTCGGAAATCGAAAATAAGGACAACAAAGGTTTGCATGTAAAAGGGCTTTCGGGTTCGGCTTCTGCATTTATTATTTCGGCTCTTTTTCGGCAAAGCAATAAAAATTTTATATGTCTGCTTAACGACAAAGAGGAAGCGGCTTATGCCCACAACGATTTTTGCAGTATCCTGAATAACGAAGAAGATTCACTGTTTTTTCCTTCGTCGTACAAGCGGCAAATCCATCACGAAAGCCTTGATACAACTTCAATAGTATTACGCACCGAGGTATTAAATAAATTATCATCAACAAAAAAAAACAGGATAATTGTTAGCTACCCGGGAGCAATAACCGAGAAAGTTTTAAGCCGCGAAAAATTGGAGGAAAATACTTTGCAGCTTAAAGTTGGCGAAGAAATAGGAATTGAGTTTATTACCGAAGTCCTAAACGATTATCATTTCGAGCGCAGCGATTTTGTTTTCGAACCCGGGCAGTTTTCCGTTCGCGGCAGTATTGTCGATATTTTTTCGTTTTCGAGCGATGTGCCTTTTCGTATCGACTTTTTTGGCGACGAGGTCGAAACTATCCGTTCGTTCGATATCGAAAGCCAGTTGTCGCTCGATCACTTCAAGAAAATTTCTATTGTACCTAATATACAGGACGAAAGGATCAGCAAAAACCAATATAGTTTTTTCGATTTTATTCCAGATGATACTGTTATAATAACTAATGATTTGCCATTTTTTAAAGATCGCATCGACAGGCTTGTGATTGAGGCAAAACATAAATACGAGGAAGATGAAACAGAAGAAAAAGGGATCGAGCCTTCTGGTTTTTTATTGACGGGCAAAGAGATTCTCAAAAAACTTGAAGACTTTTTTGTTTTGGAGATTGGCCTTCAC
>JAYENH010000813.1:0-8195 GCA_034721995.1 Bacteroidota bacterium | reverse complement strand
TGTTTTTCCTCAGTAAAGCATAAAACAAACTTGAAGCTAATGGCGAAATCTTAATAAAACGGATGGGCCTTTTGAAATAAAACTAAAATTAAAAGCCCGGTTATCATTTTTGGTAACCGGGCTTTTTATTATTTGCCTTATCTCTTTAGATTCAACTCAGATATTTATTTTAAGTCAAGCTGCTTTTTCAATTCTTTAATGATTTTCTCTTTTTCGTCAAGTTGTTTTTGGTTTTCGTCAAGTTGCTTATCCTTATTTTCTATCATCAAATCTCTTTTTGCAATAGCTAAGTCTTTATGATATATTTCTTCAATCAGGTCATCTTCATTATCCATTTTTCTGCGAATTCCAGGTTCTGAAATTGCTTTTAACAATCGACGTATTATCGGTCGGTATTTTTCAGGAAAGTCTTCCTCCCTGATGTTTAGAATATGTTCATCTTCTTTAATTTTTAGGGTCTGGTCAAAAATAGATAGTAGTATTTCGGTCTCATTTCTCCGATTTTCTTTAAGATATGGAATTTGTATAATAAAACTATTGTGTGTTAAACAATCAACAAATTCGTTCTTCTCATCAATTTTTTCTCCCGTTGCATTATCTATTACCTCCCTGTTTATTTTTATTACCGGAGCCTGGTTTTGATAAAGCTTATAACCCAGAAAATATATGCTTAATAGTTGAATGCCTTTGCGTTCGGGATCACCATCTTTGTTTTCTCCGATGTAGGTATTTTCTTTGTTCATATACTGTTCGCCAAGATAACGCCTAAAACGCAGTATATCAGCAGGCAATCTTATTTTTTGCAATTCAATAATTATTACTTGTCTTTGGCCATCTGTATCAATTATTTCGGCAGTAAAATCTAAGCGGTGGTATTTTATGGATTTGTCTAAATCAGTTTTTCGTTCGGTATCCCTGAATTCAAGTTTCGAAACTTTCTTTCCGATTATTGTCGACAACATCAGTTTTGCAATCTTGTTGTCCGACATTAAGTATTTGAAAACTACATCATATATCGGGTTTGCAATTTTTGTCATAATTCTTATTAATTTTGAATAATTAGACTAAAACACAAAGATAAGACATATTTTGCGTAATTGCCACAGATTATGTTTTTCCTCAGTAAAGCATAAAACAAACTTGAAGCTAATGGCGAAATCTTAATAAAACGGATGGGCCTTTTGAAATAAAACTAAAATTAAAAGCCCGGTTATCATTTTTGGTAACCGGGCTTTTTCAATTTCGCTAAAGAATCAATTTGCGCATGAGGCTAAACTATAACTTACGAATAAATTTGGGTGATGTCTCAAAATCATCACGTAGAGAGAGAATGTTCATTTGAGGCTTCTTTTATTGTTTGCAGAATAGCACTATGAATTAAAAAACTGCATTGGCAATCTTTGCAATATTATCCGATTTTCCCATAGTATAAAAATGAATTACCGGAACATTATTGGCTTTTAGTTCTTTTGATTGCTGAATGGCCCATTCAACACCAAGTTCGCGTACAGCTTTGTTATTTGGACATTTGCGGATTTCCCCGGCCAAATCAATGGGTAAATCGATATTGAAAGTGCGGGGCAAAACAGATAGGTGTCCCAGGACAGATACTGGTTTCAGGCCCGGAATAATTGGAATAGTAATACCTTCCTTTCTGCAAAGTTTTACGAAATTGAAATATCTCTGATTATCAAAAAACATTTGTGTAACAATGTAATCGGCTCCTGCTTCAACTTTCTTTTTCAGGTAAAACAAGTCTGAGTCCATATTTGGAGCCTCAGAATGTTTTTCAGGGTAACCGGCAACACCACACGAAAAGTTTGTTGGGATCGAATTCTCAATGTCTTCATCTAAGTAATACCCTTTGTTCATCCTGTTTATTTGCTTTATCAGATCAATTGCGTGCGAATGGCCCTTTGGATTTGGGGCAAAGCGTCCGGTGCTGCGGTCTGCATCGCCACGTACGATTAAAAGATTTTCGATACCAAGAAAATCAAGATCGATAAGTGCGTTCTCGGTTTCTTCTTTCGAGAAGCCGCCACAAATAATATGGGGCACCACATCAATTTTATATTTATTCTGAATGGCTGCCGAAATCCCAACTGTACCGGGGCGTTTGCGGATAATTTGGGGTTCGAGCAAGCCATCGGGCCGTTTTTTATAGATAAGTTCTTCGCGATGGTATGTAACATTAATAAAACGAGGAACGAACCTGATTAAAGGTTCAATGGTATCGTAAATCGACTGGATACTGCTTCCTTTCAGGGGTGGTAACAATTCAAACGAAAACAGTGTTTCGTTAGCCTTTTTTATATGTTCAATTACTTTCATTTATTCTGATGCTAATTATTCTGCTGTAAAAATGCAAAACTATTCAATTCTTTTTTGAAAAGTTGAAAAATAAAGATAGAGGGTATAAGAACAAAATAATCCGTAAATTTGTGAAAAAGAAAAATAGAAAATTATGAATACAAATAAATTAATAAGATTCGATTGGGCAATGAAAACATTGCTCAGGGACAAGGCTAATTTTGATGTATTGGAAGGATTTTTATCTGCTTTGCTTGAAGATGACAACTTGAAAATATTAACAATTTTAGAGAGCGAAACTAATCAAGCCGATGAAGAAGACAAATTTAACAGGGTTGACTTGTTAGTTCAAGATAGTGAAAAACGAAAAATCTATATCGAAATACAAAATACCCGCGAGAGCGATTATTTAGAAAGTCTGTTATTTGCCACATCAAAAATAATTGTTGAAAATCAAAAACTTGGCAAAGATTTTTCTGATGTCAGCAAGATAATCTCAATAAGCATACTTTACTTCAATTTGGGGTTGGGCGATGATTACATTTACTATGGCACAACAGAATTTACCGGCATAAACACTGGTAATCCATTAATTGTAAAAAAACGAATAAATATATCCGAAACTTTTGAGCCAAAATACAGGTTTGTAGAAAAACAGATATTTCCCGAATATTACTTAATAACAGTAGAGAGATATAAGAATATTCTTAAAAAGCGTATTGATGAATGGATATTCATGATAAAAAACAATGAAATAGCCGAAGGTTCAACATCAAAGAATATAGATAAAGCCAGGCAAAAATTGGCAGAGATGAATATGAACGAAAAGGACAGAAAAAGGTATGAACGATATTTAATTAATCTTGCCCGCGACAGGGATGTCGTAAATACTGCAAAAGAAGAGGGGCGAGAAGAAGGACGAGAAGAAGGAATGGAGAAAGGAGAAATGAAAAAAGCGGGAATAATTGCAAAAAAAATGAAACTTAAAGGTAAACCAATTGAAGAAATTATTGAATTTACAGGTCTGACAAAAGAGCTGATTGAAAAACTATAACAGAGTTTGCAGGCCGGAGTTTCCTGTTCAATAAACTTCAAAAGTTTATTAAAAAATTGGAAAAGTGAAACTACCCTTAAAGAATGACTGATAGGTTGATATTACCCTATGTGGTTGAAACTTTTGAACTTGAACCCCGGAATTTTTAACTACCGAGCTTTACAACTTTTCTTTCAGAAACTTGCCAGTATACGATTCATTGCAATTGGCAAGATCTTCGGGAGTGCCTGCAAATATGAGTTCTCCTCCTTTTTCGCCCCCTTCTTTACCTAAATCTATAACCCAATCGCAAGATTTAATAATTTCCATATTATGCTCGACAATCAAAATACTGTGCCCTTTTTTAATGAGGGCATTAAAAGCAGCAAGAAGTTTTTTTATATCGTGGAAATGCAGGCCGGTTGTTGGCTCATCAAAAATAAAAAGTATATGGCTGTCCGATTTTTCTTTTACAAGAAACGAGGCCAGTTTAATGCGCTGACTTTCGCCACCACTCAGTGTACTCGACGATTGCCCAAGTTTCACATAACCCAGTCCCACATTATCCAGGGGTTTAAGTTTATTAGCAATTTTAGATTCCAGGCTTTTTTCTTTACATGCAAAAAATTCGATAGCTTCGCTTACAGTCATTTCCAGAATGTCGTGAATGTTTTTTTCTTTATACCGAACTTCAAGTACATCTTCTTTAAAGCGTTTCCCATGGCAGCTTTCGCAAATTAGCGATACATCAGCCATAAACTGCATCTCTACTTTTATCGATCCTTCGCCCTGGCATTCCTCGCAACGGCCACCATCAATATTAAATGAAAAATGTGAGGCCTTGAATCCATGATATTTTGATAATTTCTGATCGGCAAAAAGCTTTCGTATTTCGTCATAAGCTTTTAAATAAGTTACAGGGTTCGAGCGTGATGAGCGGCCAATCGGATTTTGATTAACAAACTCGATCCCGTCAATTCGTTCAATATCGCCGCTAATATGATCAAATAAACCTGTCCGTTCTGAATAACCATCAAAACGTTTTTTAAGACTGGTATAAAGGATATTCTTCACCAAGGATGATTTTCCGGATCCACTTACCCCGGTAACCACTGTCATTGTGTGTAATGGAAATTTAACATCAATGCCTTTAAGGTTATTTTCGCGTGCCCCTTTTACTTCGATATAAGAATTCCATTTTCGGCGCATTTTTGGCACTTCAATTTTTTCTTTATTGTTCAGGTATTTTGCAGTCAGGCTTTTTTCTGATTTTTCAATTTCCGAATGATTCCCATGAAAAATTATTTCACCACCAAAGCGGCCTGCCAATGGGCCAATATCAATTATCTCGTCGGCGGCCCTTATAATTTCTTCATCGTGTTCAACCACAATTACCGTATTCCCTATTTTTTGTAAGTTTTTCAAAACCTTAATCAGAAGGTGTGTATCGCGCGAATGGAGGCCAATGCTCGGTTCATCGAGAATATAAAGAGAGCCTACCAAACTACTGCCAAGCGAAGTTGCAAGGTTTATCCGCTGCGATTCGCCCCCCGAAAGTGTTGAGGAAATACGGTTTAGGTTTAAGTAGCTAAGTCCAACGTTTACAAGGTAACTAAGCCTGTTTGTGATTTCAATCAAAATCCTTTTCGCAACTTCGCTATCGTGTTTGTTCAACTTTAAATTTCTGAAAAATGCGAGTAGCTTATGCACAGGCATCAACACAAGTTCACCAATTGCTTTATCATTTACTTTTATATAGAAGGCCTCTTTTTTCAATCTTCCTCCTTTGCAAGCCGGGCATATAGTTTTGCCTCTGTATCGCGATAGCATAACACGAAATTGAATTTTATAGCTTTCAGCTTCGAGCATGGCAAAAAAAGTATCGATGCCTTCAAAGTATTTATTACCTGTCCACAACAGGGATTTCTGTTCGGAGCTTAACTCAAAATATGGTTTATGTACCGGGAAATCAAAATTCTCGGCTTCCAGAATCAACTTATTTTTCCAGGCACTCATTTTTTCTCCCTTCCAACAAACCACGGCATCCTGATAAATAGACAGGCTTTTGTTGGGAATAACAAGGTCTTCGTCGATACCGATTACCATGCCAAAACCTTCGCATTTCGAACATGCACCCAATGGATTATTAAAACTGAAAGTATGCACAGATGGTTCTTCGAAGACAATACCATCTGTCTCGAATTTGTTTGAAAAATGTTTTGAAACTACTTTTTCATCAACATAAAATTTAAGTCTGCATTCACCATGCCCTTCGTAAAATGCAGTTTGAATAGAATCGGCCATTCTGCTTTGGTTATGGTCTTCGTGGGTTACTACTAACCTGTCGATAACTAAGTTTAGGTTTTTAGCCCGTTTTGCAAAATCAGGATCGAAAAGTATGTCTTCAATCTGTATTATTTTGTTATCCGATTCGATACGCGAAAATCCCTGTTGATGGAGAATTTCCAATTGTTTCAACAAGGGCCTGTCTTCTACAGAAAAAATAGGGGCAGAGATAATAAATCGCGTGCCTTCACCATATTTCAGGACATGATTTACTACATCGCTTACAAAATGACGTTTCACCAAATTTCCTGAAACCGGCGAAAAAGTTTTTCCTATTCGTGCATAAAGCAATTTCAGGTAGTCGTAAATTTCTGTTGAAGTCCCCACTGTTGACCGTGGGTTGCGCGTGTTAACTTTTTGTTCGATGGCTATGGCAGGAGGGATACCTTTAATATAATCCACCTCAGGCTTGTTTATCCTGCCAAGAAACTGTCGTG
The DNA here is from genome assembly GCA_034721995.1 of Bacteroidota bacterium. Lineage (GTDB taxonomy): Bacteria > Bacteroidota > Bacteroidia > Bacteroidales > M50B96 > JAIOYV01. The sequence continues at coordinate 2,069 of JAYENH010000813.1, read as the reverse complement.
CATAAGCCGAAAGGCTTTCGACATACCTTCGCTGCCCCTCGGCATAAAGGGTATCGAATGCAAGAGATGATTTTCCTGACCCCGACAAGCCTGTAATTACAATGAATTTATTACGAGGGATGCTAATGTCCACATTCTTGAGATTGTGCACTTTAGCTCCTTTTATTATTATTGAGTTATTCGATTTTTCAGACGACATTTGAAATATAAATTTGAATCTGCAAAAATTGCATTATTTTTTGTTCCACCAATCTTAGAATTCGTATATTTTGGCTTTTCAATTTTTACATTATTATTCACAATTCAAAACACAACATTACAATTTATTGTGATATTATTAAAAACAATATTTTTTGGTTACAAATAAATACACTATGTTTGCGTTTATAATTAACGAAGTAATATAAATACTAAAGGAGGACTGCATATAGACAAATATTTACCTTAAATTATAATCATTCAAAAGGAGGTAAAAATGTCAAATTCAAAAGTAGACGATTATGAATTGGTTCAACAATTCATGGACGGGAAGCAGTCTGGTATTCAGGAATTAATCAACAGACACAAAAGTAGGATATTCACCTACATTATTATTATTGTAAAAAACGAGCATCTCGCCGAAGACATCTTTCAGGACACATTTATTAAAGTAATAAAATCATTGCGTGCTGGAAAATATTACGACAAAGGCAGATTTGTTTCATGGGTAATCCGTATTGCACACAATCTTATTATTGATCATTTCAGAAAAGAAAAGCATTTGAATACTATTTCTAATGATAGTATTGAAATGGATATTTTCAATTCGTCGAAGTTTTCTGATAAAAATATTGAAGAAGAATTAATTGGCAACCAGATTACAAATGATGTGCGCAAGCTTATAGAGGAACTTCCCAAAGAGCAAAAGCAGGTAATTGTTATGAGGCATTATGCCGATTTGAGTTTCAAAGAAATAGCGGAACAAACCGACGTAAGTATAAATACTGCACTGGGCAGGATGCGCTACGCGCTCATAAATCTACGAAAACTTATTAAGGAGAAAAACCTTAGTTTGTCGGTGATGTAAGTTAAAAAACAGAATATATTTTATCAATGTAAGAATGAAGTAAAAAGTGATACCGATCATTTTTTACTTCATTTTTACATTGACAGGGCAGGGGCAAATAGTCTACATCTCAAAGCACTGAAGCTTGAACCCTTACTTCTTTTTTCGTGGTGGTGGCTGCTTATAACCTTTTTCTTTAGCCATCTTTTCAATCCTCGACTGGAAATTCGATTTTTTAACAGGCTTCTTTTTGTTGGCCTCAAGTTGTTTCATTATTGCTTTTTCGTCAACAAATCGCTTTATCAGGTACATCTGAGAAAATGTAATAACGTTGGCCACAAAGTAATAATAGCTCAAACCTGATGCGTAGTTGTTAAACCAGAATAACATCATTACCGGGAAAATATACATCATGGTTTTCATGCCCGGCATTTGTGAGTTCATATCGCCCATCTGACTTTGATTTAACCTGGTGTAGATTATTGTCGAAATAGTCATCAGCAATGTAAACAAACTTATATGGTCGCCATAAAAGGGTATATCAAAAGGCAGGTCGTAGATACTGTCGTAGGCTGATAAATCGTTTGCCCATAAAAACGATTCCTGCCTTAATTCTATTGATGCAGGAAAAAACCGGAACATCGCAATAAGGATAGGCATTTGCAGTGCCATTGGCAAACATCCCCCCATTGGGTTTACACCGGCTTTTTTGTAGAGTGCCATGGTTTTTTGCTGCTTTTCCATGGCTTTGTCTTTGGGGATATTTTTGGTCATTTCTTCGACCTGCGGCTTTAATACCCGCATTTTTGCCGACGACATGTATGATTTGTAAGTGAGTGGGAAAAGCACCAATTTAATAATCAGCGTCAGCAATAAAATAATAATCCCATAATTTGAAATAAATTTGCTAAGAAAATTGAAAACAGGTATAACGGCAAAACGGTTTACCCATCCGAAAATTCCCCATCCGAGAGGTACTAATTCTTCGAGGTTTAAATCGAATTCTTTTAACGAAGTGTAATGG